>CAKZVN010000118.1 GCA_937922105.1 uncultured Litorilinea sp. | reverse complement strand
TGAAGGTGCGCTGGAGATAGGCGAGTTCCGCCATGAAGTCGTCGTCATGGCGCGCTTTGAGATAGGCTTCCTCCAGTTCCTCCAGGGCGGGCATGAGGGTTTCGGGAACGAATTTGCCGCCATAGGGGCCGAAATGGCCGTTTTCGTCCGGGTAGGCCTGGTAGTTGATTTTGGGTGGGGTTGCCCCCGACCGGCGAGGCTCTGTCAGGACAGGATTTGCAGAAGACATGGGCGTGGTTCCTCTCGTGAACGGTTCCGGGCCGTGGATGCGCAGCACAGGTGCGCTATTTGCCGGTTGCCGCAGCCATGACATCTACCGGTGCGGGTTTGCCGGTCCAGCGCTCAAAGGCAATGGCGCCCTGGTAGACAAGCATGCCGATGCCGCCGATGGCGTGGGCGCGCTGTTGTCGCGCCTGGGCGAGGAGGCGAGTCTCCGCGGGGTTGTAGACCAGGTCGTAAACGACTTGGTCGGCGCGGAAGGGCAGGCCCGGGTTCCAGGGCGTCGTATCGGTGTTGGGCGTCATGCCGAGCGAGGTGCAGTTGACGATGAGGTGCGCGGCGGCTGCGGTCTCGGCGTCGGGCGGCAGCGCAGTGACTTGTAGAGACAGGGCGGGAAAGCGCGCCCGGTAGTCGTCGCAGAGGGCTTGGGCGCGGTCGAGGCTGCGGTTGGCAAGGGTGACGGAGGCGGCGCCGGCTTCCAGAAGGCCAAAGAGCACGGCACGTGCCGAACCGCCTGCGCCCAGGATCAAGACGCGCATCCCCGCCGGGTCAACGCCGTGGGCGCGCAGATCGGCGATGAAACCGGGCGCGTCGGTGTTGTCGCCCACGAGTTGTCCGTCTGGCGTGACGATGAGGGTGTTGACCGCGCCGATGGCTTCGGCGGCAGGCGACAGCCGATCCAGGTGGGGGATGACGGCCTGTTTGTGAGGCACGGTGACGTTGGCGCCCGCCAGACCCAGGGCGCGCACGCCCGCAACGGCCGCGGCGATCCGATCGGGCGCAACGGGAAGAGGCACGTAGCACCAATCCAAGCCAAGCTGGGCGAAGGCCGCGTTGTGCATGGCGGGGCTGACGCTATGGCTGACCGGCCATCCGATGAGGCCGACCACCGTGGTTTTGCCGCTGATGTTAGGCATGGATGGACTCTGCAGGTGTGCCGTGGATTTCCAACGAAGCGCCCAGGGCCTGCAAGGTTGACTCGAAGCCTGGGAAGCTGTCGGCGGTGACCTCGGCGCCGTAGACGGTGGTGGGGCCGTGGGCAATCAGCGCGGCGACGGTGGTTGCCATGGCAAGGCGATGGTCCCCCTGGCTTTCGACCGGACCGCCCATGAGGCGAGTCGGCCCTTCAACGATAAAACCGTCGTCGGTGGGTTCGATGCGCGCGCCCATTTTGCGCAGCTCGGTGACGGTGGAGGCAATGCGGTCGGTCTCCTTGACGCGCAATTCACCGGCATCGCGGATGACGGTGCGCCCTTTGGCCTGGGTGGCGGCGACGGCGAGCACCGGCAGTTCGTCAATCATGGTGACGATCTGTTCACCGCCGAAGGTAGCGCCGTGCAGGTCGGAGGTTGCGACGGTGAGGTCCGCCACAGGTTCACCGGATTGAATGCGCTGATTGGAGAAGGTGATGGCTGCGCCCATCTCTTGCAAGGCGGTGATGATGCCGGTGCGGGTGGGATTTACGCCCACGCCCGCGATGGTAATGCGACTGTCCGGCACGACAGCTCCGGCGACCAAGAGGAACGCCGCGGAGGAAATATCGCCCGGCACGTCAATATGCAGCGGCGCCAGCGGCGCGCTGGGGCGCTCGCTGTGGATGGTGTCGCCGTAGACGGCGATAGGCGCGCCCATCGCAGCCAACATGCGCTCGGTATGGTCGCGCGCGGGGCCGGGTTGGCGGATGACCGTCAGCCCGTGGGCGTACATGCCCGCCAGCAGGAGGCAGCTTTTCACTTGAGCGCTGGCGACAGGTAAGGTGTATTCCAGGCCGCGCAGGGTACTGGCGCCCAAGCCCAGGGGCGCGTAGTTGCCGTCTTGGCGGCCCACGATGACGGCGCCCATTTGGCGCAGGGGCTTGACAATGCGCCCCATGGGGCGGCGGCGAATTTGGGGCGTGCCGGTGAGGAAACTGGTGAAGCGTTGGCCCGCCAAAAGACCGCTCATGAGGCGGATGGTGGTGCCGGAGTTGACGCAGTTGAGGAAGTCGGTCGGCTCCTGGAGACCGTCCAGCCCGCGCCCGTGGATGGCTAATTCTGTGGGGCTGCGTTCTTCGACCTGTACGCCCAGGCCGCGCATGACGCCGATGGTGGCACGGCAGTCACCGCCGTCAAGGAAGTTACGCACGATGCTGACGCCGTCGGCGATGGCTGCGAACATGACGGCCCGGTGGCTGATGGACTTGTCGCCGGGAACGCGGCACAGTCCGGTGAGTCGCTTTCCACTCTGGATGACGAGATGGGTCATTAGGGTCGCTCCACGGTGAAACTCGGATCGGGATGCATGGGTGAAGTCCGGTGCTAGGAGACCGGGCCGCGACTCATCGGCGCGGTGTCCAGGCTTTGCGTGTGGCCTGGGAATGGGCGAGCTTTTGGCGCAGCGCGTCTTCGTCGCCCGCGGCGAGCCGCGCGCGCAGGTCGGTCAAGTGTAGCATGAAGCGGTCTACTTGGTCGAGTACGGCGACGCGGTTGGTCATGAGAATATCCAGGAACATCTGGGTATCGGAAGCGGCGACGCGGCTGGTATCGCGAAAGCCGCCGGCAGCCAAATCCCAAACGGTTGCGTCGCGCGCCGCCATGTCTGCGGCGGTATGGACCAGCGCGCCCGCCAAGAGATAGGGGAGGTGGCTGATGGTGGCGACGAGTTCGTCGTGGCGGGCGGGAGGCAGCACGATGGGCCATGCGCCCACAGCCTCCACCAGTTCTGTCGCCAGCGCGATGCTCTCCGGTTGTGTGCGCGGGAGCGGGGTGAGGACCCAGGTTGCGTTGACATAAAGATTCGGCTCGGCAGCCTGGAAGCCGGCGGTCTCTTTGCCGGTCATGGGATGACCACCAATGGGTTGAACCTGGGGCGGCAGGGTGTCCAGCGCGGCGCAGACTTCGCGTTTGGTGCTGCCCATATCCATGACCAGGGTGCCGGGTTGAAGGCTCGGTCCGATTTCGCGAATCATGTCCAGGATGGTGCGTACCGGGGTGGCGAGGATGACAATATCTGCGCCCATGACGCCGGTCTGGAGGTCATTGGTTGCCAGGTCTACGGCGCCGGCAAAGAACGCTTCGAGGACGGTCGCGGTGCGCCGCGCGACCCCGCGCACTTCGCGACACAGTTTGCGTTGGACCAAGTCCATCGCCAGGCTGGCGCCCATGAGGCCCAGCCCGACGATGGCGATCCGGCAATCGGCAAGACGTTTGCTCATGCCCTTGTGCCTTGCAGTGGTCCCGGTTGCCCGGCCTGGGTGTGGCTCAGGCGGGTCGGGAAAGACGGCTAGATGGTGCGCCCGACGGCTTCGGCAACCGGGCGCAGGTCTTGCATCATTTTAGCAAAGCGCTCGAAGGTCAGGCTTTGGTTGCCGTCGCTCCAGGCGGCTGCCGGGTTGGGATGAATTTCGACCATGAGTGCATCTACGCCTGCGGCGACGGCTGCTTTGGCAATGGGCGGGATCAGGTTCCACTTGCCGGTGCCATGGGAGGGGTCGGCGACGACGGGCAGGTGGGTTAGCTCCTTGAGCACCGGGATGGCGTTGACGTCGAAGGTGAAGCGGGTGGCGGTCTCAAAGGTGCGAATGCCGCGCTCGCCCACCATGACGTTCATGTTGCCGCCGCTGAGGATGTATTCGGCGCTCATGAGCAGTTCCTGGATGGTGCTGCTCATGCCGCGCTTGAGGAAGACGGGCTTGGATTGCTTGCCCAGGGCGCGCAGCAATGAGTAGTTCTGGGTGTTGCGCGCGCCGACTTGGAGAATGTCGGCGTATTCGGCGACGACCTCGATCTCGTCAGGACTCATGACCTCGGTGACGATGGGGAGACCGGTCTGCTCGCGTGCTTCCGCCAAGTAGCGCAGACCCTCCTCGCCGAGACCCTGGAAGCTGTAGGGGCTGCTGCGCGGCTTGAACGCGCCGCCGCGCAGAATGGTTGCGCCCGCCTCCTTGACGGCATGCGCGGTCTCCAGGATCATCTCGCGGCTTTCAACGCTACAGGGGCCAGCCATGACGACCACGCGTTTGCCGCCGATCTCGACGCCGTTGACTTTGACGATACTGTCCTGTTGGGTGAAGTCGCGGCTGGCAATGCGAAAGGGCTGCATGACGCGCATGGTCTTTTCCACGCCGTCCATGGCTTCGAAACTGCTCTGTTGGATCAGGTGCTCGTCCGCGCCGATGATGCCGATGATGGTGCGGGATTCACCGCGGCTGAGGTGGACTTTGTAGCCCAGTTCCTCGACGCGGTTGACGACGGCTTCGATCTGTTTCGGCTCGGCATGGGCTTGCATGACGATGATCATGGGGCTTCCTCGTGCTTTCCGTATGGATGTGCTGTATGTCCTGAATCGTTTTGGATGGTAGATAGACGGCTCCGCGACGCTGCGGGCAGATCACGCAATGGCTTTGACGAGTGGCGCAGGGGCAACCGTGGCGAGCGGCGCCGGTTGCGCAGGCGCAACCGAGCGGTCCAGCGCTGCGGCGATGCGGCGCAGGCTGGTCATCAAGTCGGCGAACTCCTTGAGGTCCAGGCTTTGCCGCCCATCGGAGACTGCGTTGTCGGGGTCGGGATGAATCTCCAGGATGAGGGCATCGGCGCCTGCGGCAACCGCGGCACGGCTCATGGCGGGGACATATTCACGGTAGCCGGTACCGTGGGAGGGGTCGGCGACAACAGGCAGGTGGCTGCGTTGTTTGAGGACCGGTACGGCGTTGAGGTCGAAGGTGTTGCGCGTGCTGGTTTCGTAGGTGCGGATGCCGCGCTCGCAGACCATGACGTTGTAGTTGCCGTTGGAGACGATGTACTCGGCGCACATGAGCAATTCTTCCACCGTGCCGCTCATGCCGCGCTTGAGCATGACCGGGCGCTGCACTTTGCCCACAGCATGGAGCAGGCCGTAATTTTGCATGTTGCGCGCGCCGATCTGGAGGATGTCGGCATACTCGGCGACAATGGGCAAGGTCTCGACAGTGGTCACTTCGGTGATGATGGGCAGACCGGTGACTTCGCGCGCCTCCGCCAGATATTCCAAGCCTTTGACGCCGAGGCCCTGGAAACTGTAAGGGCTGGTGCGCGGCTTGAACGCGCCGCCCCGCAGAATCTTGGCGCCGGCTTCCTTGACGCCGATGGCAGCTTCGATGATCTGGGCGCGACTCTCGACGCTGCAGGGGCCTGCCATGACGACAACCTCCGGCCCGCCGATTTTGACGCCCATGACTTCGATGATGGTGTCGTGGGGGTGGGCGGTGCGGCTGCTGAGTTTGTACGGCTCTTGGATGCGGACGGTCTCGTGCACCCCGTCCATGGCGTTGAAGGCTTCGCGGCTGATGCGGGTAAGGTCGCCGACCAACGCAATGACGGTGCGGTTATCGCCGTAGATGGGGTGGGTCTTGACGCCGAGGCCCTCGGCGCGTTGGATTACGGCATTGATTTCGGCTTGGGTGGCGCCGGGTTTCATGACGACGATCATGGCTGGTTCCTCCTCTGAGTCAAATCATGCGAGCAAGACAAGCAGTTGGTACAACACGCGGTCAAATCTGAAGTACTTCGGCTTGGGCGTTGATGGTCTCTCCCTGAATCGGCGCGGCGGCAGGATAGCTGCCCAGCAATTTGACGAACACGGCACGGCTTAAGAGGCAGAGTAGCGCTTCCCCGGCGGACGGCTCTTGCCAGTGACCGTCGAAGTCCACGTAGAAGACATATTGCCAGGGGCGGTTGCGGCGCGGGCGACTCTCCAACTTGGTGAGATTGACGTTGCGCTTGGCAAATTCACCAAGCGCATGGTAGAGCGAGCCGGGGGAGTTGGGAACAGCGAAGACCAGAGAAGTCTTTGCCGGGCCGTGGACGGTCGCGTCGCCCTTGCCGACGACAAAAAAGCGGGTCACGTTGTTGCGCAGGTCCTCGATTCCCTCCGCGACGATCTCAAGTCCATAGGCCGAGGCGGCTAGCTTGCTGGCGATAACGGCGACGCCCGGTGTGGGCGTTGCTGCCAAGTCTTTGGCGCTGCCCGCGGTGTCATACCAGGGCACGGCGACGTAGCCGTTGCGGTTGAGATACTCTTCGCACTGGGCAAGGGCTTGGGGATGGCTGCGCACTTCGCGAATTTGCCCGGCCTGTCCCGGTGTGGTGAGCAGGCAATGGCGCACGCGCAGAAGGACTTCCCCATGCACCTTGAGGTCGTGTTCCAGCAGGAGGTCGAAGGATTTGTTGATGCTGCCCGCGGTGGAGTTTTCCACTGGGAGCAGGCCGAAATCGGCCTTGCCGGATTCGACCGCGGTGAAGATATCCTCGAATGCCCGGCATGGCAATGTAGTCACGCCGGCGCCGAAATGCTGGATGGTGGCTTCCTCGGAATAGGCCCCGTGTTCACCCTGAAAAGCTACAATCGTCATCGCGTTTTCCTCCGGCGAAAGGTGTGGATACGGGCAGGCAGGCTGGCGATAGGATTGCCGCCAAACTCCGCTGCGACGTGACCCCAAAAAAACGGCATAAAAAAACGAGGGCGGGAATCGTCGCCATTCCACGCCCTCGTTGAGACCTTGACTACCGGGTGTTACCCAGGCATCATCTGCCTCGCTGCGCTGGCTGGCGACGCGCTGCCGTAGCTAAAGTAGTAGCTAAACCAATAACCCCCAAAAGAAAACCCACGCCACTCGTGGCGCGGGTTCTTGGGCTGGGGCAATTGGACGGCAGGGTGAGCGCGATGGGCAACAGGGTGACTCTGTTGCTCTGTCTGCTTCGGTTGGTGACTGCGAAGCGCGCGCATGTCGAGTCCTGCTTCAGCGAGTTGGGATGACTGTTGCCGACTCTGCTCGGCAACGGTTGCTACAATACCATGTGCCCGCGTGCATGTCAAGACTGTATTTTGGTGAATTGATCATTGCGACAGCGCAATGTGATGGCGCAATGTGAACGAGGGAGCTATGTGGGGGGACGATAGTCCGGGTTCACCCACTCGATGAGGGTGGACCAGTTGTCGGAGGCGCTGTCTTCCAAGTAGCCCTGGATGAGGCCGCGCACCACGAACCCCACTGCCAACTGGAAAGTGAGGGTGGGGTCGGTGCGCCGACCCGTCACCACCTCGGCGACGTAGTCCTGCACGCTCATGTGCTCCTTGACCGCGGCGTAGCCGGGTAATAAGCCGCCGGCAACGATGCCGCGGCGATTGGCGACGCGCACCAATTCCTTGCGCACGGCGTATAGGCGTTTGCCGATGCCGCGCCCGCGAAAATCGGGGTGGACGCTGATGTCCGCGCCGTAATAATAGTCGCCGTGCGGGTCGTGATTGGTGAAGTAGAAGCCGGCGCAGATCTCGCGGAAGGTGTGGTCGGGGTGGTCAAAGTCGAAATCAGTGAAGAAGCCGGAGCCTTGCCCGACTACACGGTCACCGATCAGGGCAACAAACTGACCCGCCGGGAAGATCTCGTATTGCGCGGCGAAATGTTCGGCCCGCATGAGCTCCTGCGCGCCCAGGGTAGGGTAGCACGTGCGCTGGAGTTCCTCCAACGCCGCAAAGTGTTCAGGCCGGATGGTGGTGATGACGACTTCCTGCATCGCGTGAAATTGTTTTATGTCAGCGCCGCGGCGATGGCTTGCTCCAGTACGTCCAGCCCTTCGTCCAGTTCATCGTCGCTGATGACTAGCGGGACCAGGGTGCGCACGCAGTTGGAGTAGAGACCGGCGCGGATGAGGATGACGCCGCGGCGATAGGCCTCTTCCACCACGCGCGGGGGAACAGCTGTGTTCGGAGTAGGGTCGCCCGGCCCGGTGATAAACTCCACCGCCGCCATCGCGCCCAGACCGCGCGCGTCCCCGATCACTGGGAAGCGCTGTGGCCAGGCACGGAAGCGCGCCAAGATCTGCTCGCCCAGTTGTTCGGCGCGCTGGAGCAGCCCTTGTTGTTCGATGAGTTCGATGGCTGCCAACGCGGCGGCGCAGGCGAGCGGGTTACCGCCGTAGGTGCTGCCGATGCCTCCGATATGGGGCGCGTCGACGATTGCGGCGCGACCGGTGACCGCGGCGATGGGCATACCCGCGCCGATGCTTTTGGCGGTGACTACCAGGTCCGGATCAATCCCGCTATGCTCGTAGCTGAACCAACGTCCTGTGCGCCCGAAGCCGCTCTGCACTTCGTCCACGATGAGGACGATGCCATGCTTGGTGCAGAAATCGCGCAGGCGGCGAAGGTACTCGAAGGAAGCCGGGATGAAGCCCCCCTCGCCCTGGACGGGTTCGATGATGACCGCGGCGACGGCTGCCGGGTCCACGTGCGCCACCATAGCCCGCTCCAGGTCGGCGAAACAGGCGAGGTTACAGGCTCCTTCCCGGTGACAGTGGAGACAACGATAAGTGTAGGGATAGGGAACGCGGTAAATCTCCGGCGCGAAAGGGCCGAAGCTCTTCTTGAAGAGCGCGTACTTGCTGGTCAAGGACATGGTGAGCAAGGTGCGTCCGTGGTACGCGCCCTCGTAGGTGACGATGGCGGGACGCCCCGTGTAGGCGCGCGCCATCTTGACGGCGGTCTCAACAGCTTCGGCGCCGGTATTGGCAAGATAACTCTTTTTGGGACCGGAGATGGGGACGATGGCGTTGAGCCGTTCGGCGAGCGCGACGTAGGGTTCGTAGGTGCCGACGATGGCGCAGAGGTGGATGAGCCGCTCGGCTTGTGCGCGCAGCGCATCCACCACTGCGCCCGGCGTGTGTCCGACATTGAGCGCGCCGATGCCGCTGGTGAAGTCGAGAAAGGTGTTGCCGTCCACGTCTTCGATGGTCGCGCCGTTGGCGCGCGCCGCCACTACCGGCGTGGAGCGAAAGAGGCTGCGCGATACGGCAGCATCGCGGCGATCCAGAATCGCCTGGGTTGCGGGGCCGGGCAGCGGCGTGCGAAGTTGGATGGCGGGCATGGCGGCGATACGCCTTTCAAGGTGACGGGACGGTTAGACGGCGAGCGGGTCGTAGGGCTTGGGCATGCGGTTGCGGATTTCGCGCCCAAAGCGCCGCCATACCCAAATGCCGAACAGGATCAACAGCACCAATGCTGCGATGGGTACAAAGATCGCCACCACCGACAGCAGGATGGATGAGACCAGTTCACCTAGCGCGACCGAGAAGTTGCCGATCCCGAAGGTGATGACGGAGGAGAGACTGCGGGCAAGTACCGTAACGCCCTGAACCGCCGCAGCGGCGCCGCCGCCGGCAATCGCCGCCAACGTCCATGTGAGTACGGGGGACATGCCGGTGATGACCGAGGCGGCAATGACGATGCCCGCGACGACGGCTGCCGGGGTGGCGATCGTATCCAGCACGTTGTCCAGCCACGGGATGAAATACGCTACGATCTCTAGGAAAGTGGCGGTGCCCAGAATGTAAAGGGTGGGGGTTTCACCGATCCATGCCCATCCCGGCGCTAGTTCCAGGTGGCCGGCATTGGCTGCGATGCCCATAACCAAAAAGGGCACAAAGACGCGGAAGCCTGCGGCTGCGGCGAGGGCAATGCCGAGACCGATACTCAAGAGGGTCTGCCATACTTCGGGTGAGATGCTCTCCATGCTCATACCTCCTTTTACAGTCGTTTCGCAGTGGGGATCGTTCGGGACTCTACAATCGAGTGATTAGCCGGGTTGTCAGGCCGGCGCGGGATCGAATTCGTGGGCAAGGAGCCATTCCACGCCGGGACCTTCCCAGCGTACCATGCGCCAGTTCACTCTGTGTTGCGAATCGAAGCGGATGCCCTCGGCTTCCAAGCGTGCTCTTTGTTCGATAGCGCCGCCGCCGTCGGCGCGCGGGCTGATCTTGCCCTGGGCGTTGATCACGCGATGCCAGGGGACGTCGTCTTGCGCCTCGACCGCGGCGAGGGCATAGCCGACCATGCGCGGGGTACAGCCGCCGACGATGGACGCAATCTGACCGTAGGTTGCCACGCGACCGGGCGGGATGCAACGCACGACCGCGTAGATGCGTTCATACAACGGGCGCGAGGGCGATGCACGGCTGTCCACGCGGCGAGCGACGGGATCAGTCATGGCGCGCCCCCGCCAAATCAGGACAGGATGGAGTTGTTCTGTGCGCGCAGAGTTCTTCGATCACTGCGCTCCAGGCTGTATCACCGCCCTGAAGCACGAAGAGATGGGAAGCGCCACGGTGGTCGCTTGCGCCAAGCCCTGGCGCAAGCGGGGTGCAGTCGGGGCGCGCCGCCAGGATCGCAGCCAGGTCGAACTCGTGCGAGTGGGCTGTGCGCCACAGCGCGACCGCGCGCACTTCGGCTTCGCGCGCGTCGAGCAAGTAGTCAATATGCCACCGCAAGTGCTTGGTGGCTGGGGTAACCGCGGCTCCGGCGGCGGCAAAGTGCGCAGCGACGATGGGGTAGAGTTGATGGGCAAGGCGCGGCGGAGTACGGGTGAGATGGCGCAGAACGCGATAGGCGAGTGCCGGTGTGCCGCATTGCGCGCAGGCAGAGCCGATGTACAGACAATCCCCCGCGGGAACCGAAACCTCTGCGCCGCCTGCATAGCGCCCGAAGGTGACTCGGAGCGGCGCGGCAATGGCGATGCGCAGGAGATAGTCGCCTGTCAAAGGTCCCCTGCCGAAATCCAGGACGGGCGTGGCGGCAAGCGGAGGCATGGCACTCAGCGCTCCCGTTGGTCATAGGCCAAGCGCAGGAGAGCGGCAATTTCGTCGTCTACGTCCTCG
>CAKZVN010000117.1 GCA_937922105.1 uncultured Litorilinea sp. | reverse complement strand
GTGGGTGGGTGATGGGTGGGCAAGGCTACGCCGGGCTGGGTCGCGGCGGTTTGATGGGTTCGCCTGCGCCTGCCAGTTGGATGAGCACCCGCTCGTCCGGCGCAAGGCCGCGCAACTCGGCGCGATAACGACGGATACAGTCCAGATCATCCAGCGTCAAGCCGTGAACAGTGCGCACAAAGATGATGGTGAAGGGGTTCTCCGTGGGCAAGAGCGTCACGTTGAACTCATCCAGCAAGGCACGGGTCAGGTCGCTGTCGGGCTTGCCGCTGGCTGCGGCGAAATCCACGGTGATGCCGTAGACGGCTAGCCGGTCGGCGACATCATAGTTGCCGGTAGGCTTGGCGCGGTTCCAAGCCGCTTCCACATAGCGTCGGTTGGAAACGACCTCGGCTGCGGTCAAGGGGCGACTCTCCGGCAGGCCCATCGCCATGGCGCGCAGCCGGCGCTCCATGTCCTCGGCCTCTGCCGCGCCGCGCCAGAGCAGATGCTCGATGCTGAACTCGCCGGCTAGCCCGCGAATCAAGTTATCGCGGATGGGATTGGCCTCTTGCAAGGTGACCGGAGCCACCGATTCGCGCACCGTTTGGCGGATGAACTCAGCCAAGGGCCGCGCTTGTGAGCGACCGGGCGCAGGGGCAGCGGAGACGGCACGCAGCACGCGGTTGAGCTGATTGCGCCACTTGGCTGTGCCCCAGAGTTTGTCCAGCCGTTCCTCGCTGCGCTGACCCTGGTGTTCCATGTGACGGCGCAGATAGGCGAGACAACGGTCCCAGAGCGTTTGGTTGAGATGGGGCACGTAAAGATAGCTCTGGGCCGCTTCCGGCGCGGGGACCAGGGGCGTCTCCGGCGGCGTGCTCAGCTGTTGTAGCTCATCCATCGCCTCCCGCAACATTTTGTGCCAATTGCGCAAAACATCGGCGAGCTGGTTGGCGGCTCTGGTCAAGCCTTCGTGCGCCGTATATTGCAGGGCCGCGGTCAATTCGGCCTGGGCAAGCGACACGCGTTCCCAGCGCGCCTTGCGCCGGCGCATCCCGTGAATGCGGAAGGTGGCAATGCCGGCGACCAGCACACCCAGCACAAAGCCTGCCAGCGCCAGACCATCTTCGCTGGGACTCCAGGCGCGCCCCACGAAGACCAAATAGAGCAACGAGAGCAGGGCTACCAGCACGCTGGCGCCCGCGGCGCGCAGCAAGATCGCGCCCAGGCTCGGTTGTCGCGCCGACAGCTCGGCATAGCGCACAGCCCACTCGCGGCGCGCCAGGTCGTGTTGGATGCGCGCCAGCTGGCGCGTCGAGGGGGTGGCGAAGGTCTGGAGCTTTTGCAGCAACTCCTCAACCTCGTGCAACCAGCGCTGCGTCTGCTCCACCGCGCGCACCAGACCGGTGGGCGAAGCCGCCATCATCTCGATCAATCGCGCATGCATCCGCGTTAGGGTCTGGGGATAGAGGCGGTCGTCGGCTTCCAGCCCCGCGGCAAAGCCGAACGCAGGGTTGGGCTGGGCAATGGAAGTCCCCCAGGCTTCATCCGCAGCCGCCGGACCGACCGCCAGGTCAAAGGTCTCTTTGACTTGCTCGTTGTATTGCTCAAAGGCCTGGACCCAGGCCGCGGGACCCAGGCGACGCAGCTCGTGCGCGGTAGCGGGCGGGTAGATGAAACTCTGGCGCACCGCCAGGTCGCTCAACTCCTGGGGCGCGTTGTCGGCATAGAGTTCGGGCATGCGCGCCGCCAGGGTCGCCAGCGCGCGCGCCGGGGTAAATCCTAGCTCAGCCAGGGTCGGACCGGGTTGATTCTCTGCGGCGCGCGCCAGAGGGCGGGACGTCGGCTTTTCCGGCTGGTGGCGCAGGACCCACTCGCGCACCAGGCGGCTCTCCTCTTGGCGGTTGACTGCGTGCAAAATCTGGTTGACCGGCACATAGTCCGCCGCGGCTCCGATCAAGCTATAGATACGGTTCTCGCTGCCGTGGACGGTGAAGCCCAACTGTTCCTGGATAAAAAGATCGCCGCTGCCCACGATCAAGGCTTCCAGCGCATTGCCCGCCAGGACGGCAAGTTCATGGCTGTCTTCGGCCAATCCCTGGTTGGCTTTTTCGCGGTCGAGCAGATAGATGCGGTCGAAAAGACGCTCGCCGATATGCTCGGCTAAGACCGGCTGGGTAGCGCGGATGGTGGCGCTGAGGGTCGCCAGCCGCGTTTCGTCGCGGCGCAAGCCCATGAGCGTCTCCAGTTCCATGAGCGCGGCGTGG
The DNA here is from genome assembly GCA_937922105.1 of uncultured Litorilinea sp. Taxonomy (GTDB): domain Bacteria; phylum Chloroflexota; class Anaerolineae; order Caldilineales; family Caldilineaceae; genus QEUY01. Next base: position 1,147 of record CAKZVN010000117.1, on the reverse strand, counting down.
GTCGCCGCATCCTCGACACCGCGCGTCAAGTCTGTGGCATAGCTGCCGGTCGCAAAAAAGCCAACCACGTTGGAGATATGGCGCCGGCCCAGTCGCGCCATCAAACCGCTCACCAAGGGCCAAATCAGCGCGGAAGTCAGCGGTTCATAGAGCGGCGCAAGCACATAGAGCGTGGTCTGGACAAAGGGATCGTCCGGCGCCAAGTTGTCCTGGCGGATGGGATCGAGCAGGTGTGTTTCCAGCAGCCGTGCGGCATATTCGGAATGGGTGAGCGCGTTGACGAAGATCTCGCCGCGGGTGGCGCGCCGGGGACGCTGCGCGCGTGTCACGGGCTGGGACGCCGGGCGCAGGCCCAATCCCGGCAACCCGGCAGCGACCGTGGTGAATTCCTGTCCGGCATAGGCCAACGGCTGGAGCATGGGTTCCGCCGCGCGCAGCAGCGCCACCGCACGGCGCTCGCTCGCAGTCAAGAGCGGCGCAGCGCGCTCTTCGTCGGCGGTGGGCGGGCCGTGGCGAATCTCGGTGAGCAGGCGCTCCACATAATAAGGCGGCCAAATCACGCCGGGGCGCACCTGGCGCAGGTGGAGGGTCGCCAGCCCGTTGCCGCTCAAAAGCGGCTCGGCGAGGGCTGCGGCAAGGCTGGTGATGCGGTTCAGGTCCGGTCCCTGGGCCTGGAGCGCAGCGCGCTGCTCTTGAGCAGCCTGCAAGCGCGGAGCCAGGTGGAGCATCACCTGGAGGCCCCACCCACCCAAGCAGAGGATGGCGGCGCGGCTGTGGGTATAGGCGACCAACATGGCGTTACCCCTTTAGCCGAGCGTCCGCCGCCGGGGAAAGTCCGGGCGGGGCGCCAAGACTTCATCCAACTCGCTCTCGCTGCTTTGGGCCGTCTGATCCAGCGTAATCTCCGGCAAGTCCGCCCACTGGGGGTTGAGGTGAAATTCCTCGGGGATGGGAAAGTCCAGTTGGTTGTGATATTGGGCGCGGAATTCGTCCAGCCGCTCCAACAGCGTCACGGGCAGACCGTGCACAATCCAGACGGCATCCATGCGCGTATGATCGCCGGTGGGAATCCAGCGAATGTCTTCTTGGCCCACGGTCGCCGCAGCCATCTCCGGGTCCTCTTGGCGGCTGGTGGGCATGGCGGCTA
>CAKZVN010000116.1 GCA_937922105.1 uncultured Litorilinea sp. | reverse complement strand
GAGCGCGGCCCGGCGGATGCGCTCCTCTTCGGCGTCTTCCTGGCGCTGCTCCTCGGCTTCTTCTTGTTGGCGGCTGCGCGGCTGGGCCAACTGGTTCAGCACATCGCGGCGCTGCTTGCCTTTATACAGACCGTAGCCGCCGCGCAACAGGTCCATCGCGCCGGTAGCGATCCCCGCACCGCCCACCGCCAGTGTCGCGCCTGCCATTGCGCCGGCATTGCCCGCCAGGCCTGCGATGTTGGCTGCGGAGCTGGATGCCGACTGTGTGGCGCTGCCCAGCCCCTGGAACATGTTGAGCAGGCCCAAACGCCGCTCGCTGGTGCGGTTGGATTTATCGCGCGCCTGTCCCAGACCACGGCCCGCATCTACCAACGCGCTGCCCACCCCCAACAGACCGGCCCCCGCGCCCAGCCCGCCGATGGCCTGTACGTTGGTGGTAAGCGAACGTCCAGCCTCAACTTCATTAACCAAGCTGGTCTGGTGCTTGCCAAACTGCAAGTCCATCCCCAGGCCGAAGCGCGTCGCCGAACCCACCCCACTCCCGCCCAACATGCCGTAGTTCGCCAGGTCGCTCCCGGTATCCATGTTGTGATTGACCGCGCCGGGATAGATCCCACGCGCTTGGCGGATGGATTCAGGGACTTCCTTCGCCTTGCCGCCCAAGTAACCCAGCCCGCGCCCGACGCGCTTGGCCCCGGACCAGAGTGGGTTGGCAATGCCCCACAGTCCGCCGCCAATCGCGCCACCGACCAGCCCACCGATGCCGCCCAACAACCCCGCGCCCAGCGCACCGGCGGTACGCAGCCGACTGGGGTTCTTGCCACCCCCGTGCATCACCGCCTTGTACGCGCTCTTCGCCCCCTTATACCCGCCATAGAGGCCCAATGGTATCGCGTTGAGCGGTGAGAGCAACATCCCCAATGCCTTGCTCTCGATGGGCATTTCTTTCCAACTCCGACGTTGCTCGTCCAGGAAATTGCGCTGGATCACCCGCGACGGGGCACGTCGCACCGGGGCAGGGGACGCGGGTGCGCGACCGAGCAACTGCGCGGTGGCGCGATTGCCGATGGTCCGTTGCAGGGTGGTAACGTCACTGGGAGCGAGATACTGGGGACTGCGCTGCACGCGTTGCAACGCGCCTTGTCCCAGCGTTAGCGGTGCAGGCAGGGCGACATTGGGCGCGGCAATACCGTGCGCTTGCCTGTGTCTTTTGCGCTTGTCGTCCTCGACTGGTGGGATTCCCATGTCCGACAACCTCGGCGTGCGCCTGGTATGCTGCGCGCAAACAACAATACACACGGGAGATATCCGGCGCTACAGCATATTGCCCAATGACCTTGTACTGCTAAATGACACAGCGAAAAACAACGCTTGCGGAGACTGTGGGGAGTTGGCGGCCCTACAAACGTTTCGCAACTCTACCATGATCTACGGAGAATGTAAAGGGGGGCGGCGGTTTTACTTTTTACTGATAAGCCAAGACCTCGCGCACAGTCAGGCGCGCGGCATTCCATGCCGGCAAGAAACTCGCCAGGGCTGCCAGCACGGTCACGATGATAAACCAGATGACCAGCCCCTGGGCCGAGAAGACATAGGGCAGCTGGGTGCGGAAGAGGATGCTGCCCACCGTCTGCGCGATGAGCGCGCCCATGGGGAAAGAGAGCAACGCGCCCAAGAGCCAGCTGATCCAGCCGATGAAAATCCCTTCCACTATTACAATCTGCTGGACCGATCCGTCCGACGCGCCGATGGCGCGCATGACACCGATCTCGCGTGTGCGCTCCAGCACGTTGGTGCTCATGGTCCCCATCAGCCCCAGCGCGCCCACCGCCGCAATCAACACACCCATGCTCAACAGCAGATAGACGATGATGTCGAAGAAACTGCCGGTGAAGCGGCGCAGGGTGGCAATGGTAAAGACCGACGACACCTGGAAACCCGCTGCGGTGAGCCGCTCGTTGAGCTGCGCGGCGATCTCGTCGGTGGTGCGGGTACTGCCCGGCTTAACGGTGACTTGCAAACTGGTGGCGCGGTCCACATTGTTGGTCAACCAGGCGAAGTAGGGATAGTTGGCGTAGATGGGCACCACATTGGGCGGACCACCCAGCACCTGGGCGATGCCCACCACCACCCAGGGCGTCTCCTTGCCGTTGATCTGCAAGCGCAGCACATCGCCGACTTGGAGATCGGGCAAGGATGCCAACACGCGTTGGCTCACCACCAGCGCGTTGCGGTCTTCGGGCAAGAGCCAACGCCCGGCGGTCAGGGTCGGTTGGACCATGGCGCTCTCCGCCATGAGCGCAGTCATGCTCAGCGGGTCGCCTTCGCTGCCGTCGGCGAGAATCGGGATCGCGGACGCCGCGCCCCAACTCTCCACGCGGTCAATTTCGGGAATCTCACGCGCCACGCGCTCCAATTGGCCTGTGCGATAGGGCCGGTTGAACTGCACTTGGATATCGAACTGGAAATAGGCCAATCCGGTGTCAATCAATCCATCCAGCGAGGCGCGCACACTGCCGATGGTCATGAAGATCATGCCGCCCAGGATGAGGGTCAACAGGGTCAACGCCAAGCGCGCGCGGCGACGAAACGTGTTGCGCAGCGAGAGTTGGAGCGGGCGCGGCAGATTGCCCACCGCCGCCAGCAAGCGAGTCAGGGGACCCTCCTGCACCGTCGCCGCGTTGGTGCCGTAATCGCTCACCGCTTCGCGCACGGTCACCGCCGTGCCCTTGATCACGGGATAGAGGGCTGCCAGCAGAGGCGCCAGAATGCCCACCATCACCATCAAGCCCAGCACATTGAGCGGCAAGGCCCAGCGCGGAAAGTCAATGTTGATAAAGCCACCCAGAAAGACCGCCAACGTCCCCGCCACCACCAGCGTCAACGGCACCGCCAACGCCAGCGCAGCGACGCTGTAAATCAGGACTGCGCCCAGGTACATCACAATGATCTGCCCGCGCCGCGCACCCACGGCTTTCATGATGCCGATCTGGCGCACTTGCTGAGCCATGAGCGCAGAGATCGTGTTGATGACCAAAAAGCCGCTGAGCAACAACGCCAGCAACCCCAACGGCGTCAACAAGAGCGCCAGCGCGTCGAAAAGGTCTTGCAGAATCAGGCGTCCCGGCTCGGGAACCTGGATGCGTCCGACGGTCAAGCCGCTGCGCTCCATACGCGCCGCCACCGACTCTGCAACTGCGGTGATGTACTCCTTATCGAGGAGTTGCTCCGGCGTACCGTTGACGCGCAAGACGACCTGGCTGAAGTTGCGGCTGCCGCCCAGCCGCTCGAACGTCTCACGCGTGACATACGCCGTTGCCGAACCGGTGAATGTCGCGGGGAAACCGGTGGGGGCATAAACGATGCCGCTCAGCCGGACGTCACGGATGCGCCCGTCGCGCGTCTCCACGCGCAGCGTATCGCCCACGCGCACGCCCGCGGGCAGCGCCGTGACGCTATCCAGCGCGCTGCGCTCCACCACCAGTTCGTTGCGCCCGGGCCAAGCGCTGCGCTCCGCGCCTACGTCGTTGCGCCCCTCCAGCGCAAAGACGCGCTCGATGCGGTCAATGCGAATGTCGTCGAAGTCGCCGATGGCAACCACCGACATGTTCTGCCATTGGCCCGGTTTGACTTCCACCTTGACCGTGAGCGAACTGCGCCCCTCGGCCTCGGCGACTTCGGGCATACGGCGGATGGCAGTGAGCAAGGCGTCGCTGATACCGCCCGCCGAAATCGTGGCGTGGGCCGCGTTGCTGGCGATATAGACGGCCTGCATCTCGCTCAGGATCACCGTGCGCAGGTGCTGCACCGTGCCCACGGCGAAGATGCCCACGGCAATCGAAGCCACCACCAGCGCGGTGCGCGCGCGATTCGACCACAGTTCGCGCACTACCTTGCGCCAGCGTGGGCTAAGCATACACCGCTCCTTGCGCCGCGGCGTTGCCAGGCTGCGCGGCGGGCGCGGCGTCCTGCGCCGCCCCCGCTTCCCGGTGTGTGCCGTTGCGCCGCTCATCCAGATCGTGGACGGTCTCACCCAGCTCGGTGGGAATGTACAAGGGCCGCGTCACGCGCGATTGCTTGGCGTCGCTGGCGATGCGCCCGTCGGCAATGTTCACCACGCGGCTGACCCGCTTGGCTAAATCTTCGTCGTGGGTAACCATGAGAATGGTCTTGCCGCGGTCTACCAGCGTCTCGAAGAGATGGAAGACCGCGTCTGCGGTGCGCGAATCCAGGTTCCCCGTGGGTTCGTCGGCGACGAGGATGGGCGGGTCGTTGGCGAGCGCGCGCGCAATGGCGACGCGCTGTTGTTGCCCGCCGGAAAGCGCAGTGGGCAATTTGTGGGCATGGTCCTGCATGTCCACCTGGGTCAGCAAGTGCATGGCGCGCTCACGCCGCTCGCGCTCGGTGAACATGTTGCAAAAGTCCATGGGCAGCAAGACATTCTCGAAAACCGTCAGCGTGGGCAACAGTTGGAAGAACTGGAAGACTACGCCGATGGTGCGCCCGCGCCACGAAGCCGTCTGCCCCTCGCTCAGGCGATGGACTGCGGTCCCGGCAATGATGACCTCGCCGGTCGTGGGGCGGTCAATGCCGGTGATCATGTTGCTCAAGGTGGATTTGCCGCTGCCCGACTTGCCGACGACCGCGACAAACTCACCGGGGTCTACCTGCAAGTTCACCCCGCGCAATGCGTGGAACTCCCCAGCAGGGGTCTGATACGTCTTGACCACCCCGCGCAGATCGATCAGCGGACCGGCGCTATCAGCGTGGAATCCGTTGGACGACGCGCCGTTGCTCGTCGTCTCTCCTTTGCGTTGGAACAAGCGATGCAACATGAGTCGGTCTCTCCCCGGCTAAGAACAGCGGCAGCGGACAGTCCGCGCCGCACGGGCCAAGCATACCGGGCTTTAGCCGCCGGGTAAGTATCGGGGGTTCCGGTTACTTTGTCAAGTGCTTGTCAAGGTCTTGCGCGGGGTGTGTCCAGAAAAGGCTAGGACGCAGGCAGGGTCTGCGCGCCCAGATCGCGCACGCCCTGGCGCAGCGCGGTCACTTCGACGCGCGCCGCCGCCAAGTCGGCTTCCAGCTTTTCCAACTTGTCGCGCTCGACGCGCACAAAGCGCGTATAGGGCGCAATCGCTTCGCGAATCCGGCGGATACTCTCGGCTAATTCTTTCTCGAACTGGCGCTCCAGGACCGCATCCAGTTGGCCGCGCAGGTCGTTGACGCGTGCGCGCAGGTCGGCTTTGATGCGGCTGCGGCGATAGGGCAGAACATAGAAGCCCAGCGCAGCCAGCGCGCCTGCGCTCACCAGCCCGGTCACGTCCAGCACCGTGGTCTGTAACACGGCAACCAGCAACGCGCCCAACCCCAGCGCGCCCACCTCGACCGCCGCGGTCTGGATGATGGCGCGTTGTACTTCTTGGGCGAGTTTGAGCGATTCCGCCTCGCGATCATAGCTGTCCACCACGCGCTGCGCCTCGCGCCCCACGCCCGCCAACATGGCCTGGCGGTTGAACTCGAATTCCCCGCTGACCTGTCCCACCAGGCGATCGGCGTGGCGGCTGGCTCGGCGGTTGAGATATTCCGTCACGGCGCGCCATTGGCGATAGTCGCGCTCCACCATCCAGTCAATCAGTTCGTTGACGTGGCGCTCGATCTGGCGGCTGGTATCCGCCACCACCTGGCGCTCGAACTCGCCGCGTACTTTCTCGCCGTTGACCAAATCCATGACACGCGTGATGCGCAACATGCTGTCGAAGAAGCGGTCCCCGCGCTCGATCATTTCATAGAGCACGTTGTCCACATGGCTGCGCTGGTACTTGAAGTCACGGCGCATGTCCACTTGATAGGCATCCAGTTGCTCCTCGATGGTATCCAGCGTCTGGAAATCGCCGCGCAAAATCTCTTGGCGATCTTGGATGACTTGGCTGTACCGTTCGAGGAGACGTGCGGCGACGCCCAGCGGGTTCTCCAGCTTGAGGCGCAGCCGTGTCTCGGCGTCCAGCGCGGTGAGAATATACTCCTCCAGCGCGGCAAAGCGCGAGCGCTCCCACAGCGGGCTGCTGGGCACGCGCGCAGCGCCGGCGGCGCTCTGCTTGGCCTGCAAGGCTTGGCGCGCGCTCACCGGGAAGATTTGCGGCTCCACGCCCAGCAACTGGCGCGCATTGACACGCACAAACTCCAGCACCTGCACCAAGTCGTCCTCGCTCTCGAAGAGATCAATCTTGTTGACCACGATGACGATCTTCTTGCCCCAAGCGCGAATGCGTTCCAAAAAGAGGCGCTCGCTTTCGCTAAAGGGACGGTCGGCGCTGGTCACAAAAAGGACCAGATCGCTGCGTGGGATGAAGTGCTCGGTGATCTGCTGGTGGCGCTGGACCACGGCGTTGGTCCCCGGCGTATCCACCAAGTTGATCTCGCGCAGCCACTCCACCGGCGCCTGGATCACCAGCACGTCGTCGTCCACCGGTTCGTGATGCAGGTTGGGTCCATAGCGCAACACGTGGATGCGGCTGGTGGTGGGGGTGACGCCTTCGCTCAGCAGCCGGCTGCCCAAGAGCGCATTCAGAAACGCAGTCTTGCCTGCGTTGAATTCGCCCACCACCACGAGGAGAAACATCTCCTCCATCTGGGCGAGGCTGCGCTGGAGCAAGGCCTGCTCCTCGTCGGTTGCGTCCAGCCGCGCCAACAGGACGCGCAAATTTTCCAGCAGCGCGCGCTCCCGGCGTAGCAAACGGTCATATTCGTGTGTGATTAGCCGCTGCACCGAATCGTCTCTCGTCCTTGTTGGGCGAGCCGGGGCACGCCCGC
>CAKZVN010000115.1 GCA_937922105.1 uncultured Litorilinea sp. | reverse complement strand
GCTTCGAGCCGTTCGGCCCGCTGGTGGGCAAAGAAGGCGCGCAGTTCCAGCCCATGTACTTGACGCTGGACGCGGCGTTGCAGCGCACGCCCTGGGTGCGCGCGTTGCAGGATGTCTTAGCCGAGCGACAGGACGGCGCGGCGCGACCGGCCGCGCCGCGCAACTTCTTGCCTGGTCCGGTCAATGTGCCGCCGGCGGTGACAGCTGCGTTGGCGCGACCGCTGGTTTCGCACCGCAGCACCCGCTTCTTGGCGGACGTAGCAGCGGTCCAGGCACGGCTGTGCCGGTTGGTGAATGCGCGCCAGGTGGCGATCCTGTTGGGCAGTGGGACTTTGGCGAATGAGGCAGTCGCCGCGCAGTTGACGCGCCTGCTGGGCCGCGGGTTGGTCTTGGTCAACGGTGAGTTCGGCGCGCGTTTGGTGGGCCAGGCGCGACGCTGGCGGTTGGACTTTGATGTGATGGAATGGTCGTGGGGTGTGGCGTTTGATTACACCGCGTTGGAAGAGCGGCTGTTGCGGTCGCCACGACCGGCCTGGCTGTGGTGCGTGCATAGCGAGACCTCGACGGGGATGGTCAACGATTTGCCGCGCTTGGCGACCTTGTGCGCCGGGCACGCTGTGAAACTCTGTGTGGACTGCATCAGTTCGATTGGCGCCGTGCCGTTGGATTTGAGCCGTGTTTATTTGGCGAGCGGCGCAAGCGGGAAGGCGCTGGCAGGGGTGGCGGGGTTAGGGCTGGTCTTCAGCAACGCGCCGGTCACGCCGGCGCCGGAGTGCATACCGAGCTATGTGGACATCGGCACGTATCACCAGGCGCAGGGCATCCCCTTTACGGTTCCGTCCAATTTGTTGTATGCGTTGCAGGCCGCGCTGGAGCATTTTGGGGATTATGAGGGAGGGCTGACCGCCGAGTGCGCGCGCCGGCTGCGCCGCGACTTGCGCGCGGCGGGGTTGCAGGTGCTGGTGGACGACGAGTCGGCATCACCTGCGGTGACGACGGTGGTATTGCCTGCCACGGTGAATTCGCTTGCAGTCGGCGAGGCGATGGAGCAAGCCGGATATCTGCTGAGCTATCGCAGCCGCTATCTGGCGGAGCGCAATTGGATTCAGGTCTGCTTGATGGGGGAGTATGATCGCGCGGCACTGCCGGGTCTGGTCGCGACGCTGGCGGACGTGGTGAAGCGGGGGCGAGCGTGAGCCTTTTGCATCTGGCGCCGGGGATCGAGGTGGACGAAGGCGAGTTGGACTGGGAGTTTGTGCGTGCAGCCGGGCCTGGCGGGCAGAACGTTAACAAGGTGGCGACCGCGGTGACGTTGCGCTGGGATGTGGCGGCGACACAAGCGCTGCCGGACGAGGTGAAGGCACGGCTGCGTAAGCTGGCTGGCTCGCGCATGACGGAGAGTGGTGTCTTGATTGTGGAGAGCCGCGCCACCCGCTCCCAGCTGCGTAACCGTGAATTGGCGTTGGCAGAACTGGCGACGCTGGTGCGCCGGGCGGCGGTTCGTCCCAAAACGCGGCGCGCCACCAAGCCGACCGCCGCCTCCCAGCAAGAGCGCTTGGCGCGCAAAGCCCAGCGCAGCCGCATCAAAAGCCTGCGCCGGGGCGTGCGCGACCACGACGAGTGAGCCGCCCGGCTCCTAGTTCCAGGGCAGGCGGCTGCGCGCGGCCCAGTAGTCTGCGGGCGGCTCGGCAAGCGTCGCCAAGCGCGCCAACTCGGCAGGCGAGAGACGCACCGACGTTGCTGCCAGGTTGGCAGCCAGTTGGGAGCCGGTGGCGGCGCCGCTGAGGACCACATTCGCCCAGGGCTGGGCGAGGGCCGCGGCTAACGCAACGGCGTCTACCGTGACCCCGTGGGCTGCGGCGATGGGCGCAAGCACGGTGTGGACGGTTGCGTCCTGGCTGCGCGGGGTCAGGCGTCCATTGGCGACGGCTTCCTTGACAATGACACCCATGCCGTCCTGGTGCGCGGCGGCAAGCGCAGGACCGCAGGACGGTTCCAGCAGATTCCAGGTTGCCTGGACGGCGTCGAAGAGCGCGACGCCGTCTACGGTGATCGCCCGCGCGGCCTCCAAGACTGCCGCTTGGTTGGCTCCGCTCAACGACAGCCCGATAGAGATCCCCTCCGACTTTAAGCGCGCCAGTTCGCCCAACACTTCGCTTCGGGTCAACACGCCGGAGTCGAAGGTGGCGGAGTGAATCTGATAGAGGCGCAGATAGGGCGCGAGCAAGGCTTGGCTCTCGCGCCACTGACGTTGGAGAACCGGCAAGGTGTGCTCTTTGACCTCGTGTTGTTCCGCGTCCACGCGCCACCCCGCGGTATAGGTATAGCCCCATTTGGAACCGACTACGACCGTGGCGGGGTCGAGACCCCGACTGCGTAGCCACGCGCCGAGGAACTCCTCGCCGCGACCATAGGAGCGCGCAGCGTCGAAATAGCGGATGCCCGCGGCCCAGGCCTGGTCGAGCAGGGCATGGGCGCGTGCCAGCATGGCAGCGGGCGAGGTGTCGCCTTGCATGTCCGCGGCATGACCCAGGTTGATATAGCCGGGCCGTCCCAGCGCCGCCATGCCCAAGCCCAGGGCCGAGACGCGCAGACCGGTGTTGCCGAGGGGACGCAGTTGCATAGGGCTAGGCCTGTGTGGCGGGTTGTACGCCCGATTGGATGCTGCGACGCTCGTCGAAGAAGTCGCGCTTGATGACCATGCTCAGCCAGTCCACGATGGCGGCGTAGCCCTTTTCGCCGGTTTCGGGTTTGGCGAGACCGGGGTCGCCGATGGAGCCGTAGGGGGTGAGGTCTTTGTAGCTGCGCACGCCGTAATAGATGCCGCCACCGGTCTTCATGTGTTCGGGGCTTTGGATTTTACGCAACTGCTCCGGCTGGAGGTAGAACGCAGTGCCCTTCTCTGGGTGGACCAACTCAGGGTGGGTGACCAAGAGGCGCGCGGTTTCGCCCTCACCGCCGTGGCTTTCGCCTTTCTTCGAGACTTGGATGGTGTGATAGACCTTGCTGAGCGCCACCATCCAGTTGAGCACACAGGCGGTGGCGTCGGGCGTAGCGTCTACGATTTCCTGTGCGGCGACCATCATGGAGGGCAGGTTGCCGTCGTGACCGTGGATGAGGACGAAGTTGCGGAAGCCGCCCTGATAGAGGCTGAGGCAGACTTCTTTGAGCAAGGTGACTAAGGTGGCTGCGCTGATGCTCACCGTGCCGGGGAAGCCCATGTGAAAGCTGGAGGTGCCGAAGGGGATGACCGGGCCGATGACCACCGGGCAGCCCTGTTCGGCGAGGCGCAATGCAGTGCGCCGGCAAATTTCGCGCGCTTCCATGCTGTCGGTGCCCAGGGGCAGGTGCGCGCCGTGGTCTTCGGTGGCGCCGACCGGGATCAAGACTACGTCGGTGAGCTTGAGCATAGCCTGTACTTCAGGACCGGTCATCTCCGGCAAGGTGGCTGGACCTTTCTGGACATAGAGAATTTGGTCTGGGTCCAGGGCGGGCTGGGAACCGGCAGACATGCGTTTGTTCCTTTCATGGTGCGCGGTAAGCCGCGCGCAAGAGGCGCCGAGTCGCGGCGCGCGAGTGAATCCAACGCGGCGCAAGTGTAGCAGAGGTTTCGTCCGTGCTCCAAGTGGGGGAGGATTGCCTGCGACGCAGCAGAGTTGCGCGTGGGCGCTAAAATCGGTAGACTAGCCCGCGCAAATTCGATTACCCGATTCTCAGCGCAAAGCTCCATTGATCTATCTACAGCCCTTGTACGAAACTGCCGATGCGACCGCGAGTGGCGTGGCATTCCCGCGTGGGATGCCCAGATCGCCGCGCGCCGGGAAATTCGTACCATCCAGTCCGATCGTTGGAGGCAAGAAGATGCCGTTGTATCGAGTGATTCTGCCGGCTGCTTTGGTGTGTCTGATATGGGGGGTAATGGGATTGACCCCGGTGTGGGCGGAAGAGCAGTCTGCGCCGGAGTCGGAACCGGAGCCGGTGTTGCCGCTGTCTGCGGAGGCGCCCCAGCCTGCGCCCTTCGTTTTGCACCCGCCCTATGCCGCGGCGACCCCGCTGCCCCTGCGCGGTCATGCCATGTACTACAATCCAGGGGTGATGGCGCGGGTGTTGAGCTACCGGTTACAGCGTGGGCAAGTCCAGCTATGCGCGGAGTGTGTCGGCTATGCCGCGCTTTTGCGTGCGGGAGACCTGAACCGGCGCATCTGGTTGCAGTGGGAGGACGGCACGGTAGACGGGCCGTTTCTGGTGGTGGACGCGGCGGATGTGCGCCATATCCCCGCGCTGTTGGCGCGCAACTGGGCGGTGGATTTGGATTATCGCTCGGCCCAGCGCCGCGGGATGAATCGCCCGTTACCGGTGACGGTCCATGCGCATCCGCCCGCACCGCCGGCTGACGCTTCTGTGGTGTTGCCCGCGGTGGAGAGTGGGCAGCAGGGCTGGGCGCTGATTTGCAGCGCGGTCGAATTGCCCTGTTAACGTCGGGGCGACAATCCGTTAGGCTGGGGGCGCATCGGACTACGGTGCGCCCGTTTTTGTTGTGCAAAATGGCGAAAAATGCTGTGCATTATTCATATCGTCTAAGGGATTGACAAAATGTATAGCATTCGCTATGATCACCACTATCTTGGCTAGGAGAGGAACGCGATGGAAGCCACCTCCGGCGGACCAATCGAGGGCAGCCCGGCGCCTGTCACAGCGCCGGAGCAAGCAAACCATAATTCAGGCAAGTTGCACAATCAAACCGGCTCTGCAACCAGTTCGAAAACCGGCTCGAAAGAAGAGACGCTGCGCGTTCTGCGCCAAGTGGGGGTCGCCTTGCGCAGGCTCTTTGCCCCCTTTTGCGAGGTGGTGATCCACGACTTCAGCGACTTCGAGCACTCGATTGTTTGTATTGAAGGCAATGTGACCAACCGCCAGATCGGCGGTGCGGCGACAGACTTGCTCTTGGCGAAAGCCAGCCGGGGCGACACCGACGAGGATTTGTACAACTATTTGACCAGCTTGCCCGGCGGGCGGTTGATGAAGTCGTGTACTGTCTTTTTGCGCGATGAAAGCGGCGCAGCCTATGGCGCGTTTTGTATCAATTTCGACATCACCGCCTTCATGGGCATGCGCCATACGTTGGGGCTTTTCCTGGCGACCGAAGAGCAAGGGGATGTGACGGAGACCTTTGCCAACGACATCGAGGATACCATCCAGTCCATTGTGGCGGACACGCTGCATGAAACAGGGCAGGCGCTGGCAACGATGGGGCGCGACGAGAAGGTAGAACTGATCGGGCGCTTGGCAGACAAGGGGGTCTTTCAGGTGAAGAAGGCGGTCTCCATCTTGGCCGATCAACTGGGGCTGAGCCGCGCCACGGTCTATAACTATCTGCGCGAGGCACGCGTCGAGCGCGAGCAGCATAACCAGACTTGACGGGATGAGGGAGCACTCTTGCCCGGCACCCAGAGGGGATTGAGGTAGAGGGGATTGAACATGGCGGACTTTGAGATAGTGTTGACCAGCGCGGCGCCGATTCCGTCCAGCGGCTATAGCCAAGCCATCCGCGCGGGGGACTTGGTGGTGACGTCCGGTTATCTGGGGACGCACCCGGACGGGTCGGGAGTGGTGCGCGGCGGCTTCGAGGCTGAGGTGCGCCGGGCGCTGGAGAACATCGGCGCAGTCTTGGCTGAGGCGGGCTGTAGCTATGCCGATGTGATTCGCGTCAACGTCTCGTTGACCGACATCAGCCGTTTCAGCGAGATGGACAAGATTTACTGCGAGTATTTCAAGCCGCCCTATCCCACGCGCAACACCATCGGCGTGAAAGAGCTATGGGGCGGCGCGCAGGTGGGCTTCGACGTGTGGGCTGTCAAGCCTGCGCGTGTCAAGTAGGTTCACCCGGTTTGCCTTGAGCCGGCGACAACACAAGACGGAGCGCCAGGAACGCTGCGATGCAAGAACGACTATTGGCGACGTTTGACCCCGCGGAGCCGGTGGAGTTGGCCCAGGAACTGATCCGCATCCCCTCGTTTTTGTGGAAGGAGTCGGAGATCGGCTTTTGGATCGGCGCGTGGATGGAAAGCCGGGGCTTTGACGTGATGATCCAGGAGGTCCCGTTACGCAACGGCGGCGTCACTCACCAGGCCATTGGTCGTCTCAAGGGGGATGGGACAGGGCCGAGTCTGATGCTGTGCGGGCATACGGACACCAGCGACTGGAACGGTGATGTCTTTCGGCGCAGCGAGTGGACCCATGACCCCTTCGGCGCGGAGATCGTGGACGGGATGCTTTATGGTCTGGGCGCGATCAATATGAAAGCCGGCGTCGCCTCGATTCTGATGGCTGCGGAGGCGCTGCGCCGCTCGGCCCTGCCGCGCAAAGGTGACCTGGTGGTAGCCTGTGTGGTGGCAGAGACGGGCGGCGGCGTGGGCGCGGTCCATCTCATGGAGAGCGGGCTACGCACCGACTATTGCATTGTCACCGAGGCAGGCAACCTGGATGTGGGGATCATCTCGGTGGGCTATGTACAGGGCAAGGTGCGCGTGATCGGCGAGTTCAAGCACCGCGTGCCCTATATCAACCCGATCGAGAAGATCACCAAAGTGATCCATGCCTTTGGCCCCTCCTACCAACCCATTGCGCCGGGCGGGTGGCTGCGCTATACGCCACACCCGTTGTTGCCCGGCTATCCGCGCATGGCGGTGCGCAACATCGAGCATTATCAGAATATGACCACGCTCATGTTCGACCTGCGCATTGTGCCCGGGATGACGGAGGAGAGCGTGCGCGCAGACATGACCGCGCTGCTGGACGCCATTGCCGCCGAGGACCCGGAGTTTCGCTACGAACTGATCATTCCCCAGAGCGCGCAGCAACCCAACATGCCCGCGCGCGAGGCGACGCCGGTAGACGCGCCTGTGGTGGCGTCGCTGATCCACAACCACCGTGCCGTCACCGGGCGCGAACCGGTGGTGGGCGCGGGCCATCGCATGGGCGCGACCGCGGATACGTGCCACTTCAAGGGCGCGGGTATCACCTGCGTGGAATATGGACCGGGGTATATCCCCATTTGGCCGATGGTGGACGAGTGCATTGAGGTCGCGCAAATTGTGACCGCGACTCAGGTGTTGGCGCTGACCGCGGCAGATTTGGTGACATAACGAGAGAGGAAGCAATCCATGACAACCCTGCTGGATGTTGCGGCGGCCCAATCGGTGGCCCCTGAGGTGGTGATGGACATCTATCGCCGCATTCTGCGCATCCGCCGCTTTGAGGAACAGGTGGGCAAACTTTTTGCCCAGGGGCAATTGCCCGGCTTTGTGCATCTCTACATCGGCGCGGAGGCGGTGGGCGCGGGGGTGTGTGCGGCCCTGCGTGACGACGACTATATCATCAGCACCCATCGCGGTCACGGACATGTGATTGCGAAGGGGGGCGATATGAAACGCATGATGGCGGAACTGTTCGGCAAGGTCACCGGCTATTGCAAGGGCAAGGGCGGCTCCATGCACATTGCCGATTTTGAGATCGGCATGTTGGGCGCATGCGGGATTGTGGGCGGCGGCATTCCTGTCGCGGTGGGGGCCGGGTTGAGCGCGTCCTATCGCGGGACGGACCAAGTCTCGGTCACCTTTTTCGGCGACGGCGCGGCCAACGAGGGGAGCTTTCACGAGTCGCTCAATCTGGCGTCGGTGTTGAAGTTGCCGGTGCTCTTTGTGTGTGAGAACAACCAATACGGCGAATTCACCCCCGCGGAGCGCGCCATGAACATCAAGGACATCGCGCTGCGCGCCCAGGGTTACGGGATTCCCGGCGTGATCGCGGATGGGACCGACCCGCTTGCCATGTACGTGGTGGCGCGCGAGGCGGTGGCGCGGGCGCGGCGGGGCGAGGGGCCGACGCTGATCGAGGCCAAGACCCATCGCAAAGGCGGGCATGCCGAGGGCGAGGATGCCTTTTTGGCTGGGCAGCAATACCGTTTGGCGGACGAGAAAGAGGCTGCCCAGCGCCACGACCCGCTGGTGAAGCTGCACGCCTATGTGGTGGAGCAGGGTTTGGTCACCGTGGAGGAACTGGAGACGCTGGACCAGGCGACGTTGCAGGAGGTGGCTGAGGCGGTGGAGTTTGCGCGCACCAGCCCGGAGCCGAGCGCTGAGACGCTCTTGGAGGACCTATGGGTGTGATGCTTGCCAACCCGCTGTCGCGGCAGGAAGCAGTGGACCCGCAGGATGCGCGCGTGCGCATGCCGTCTGCCGAGGCGATTGCCGCGTACTATCGCGCCATGCGACGTTTCTGGCATCCGGTGATGGCTGCGTCCGAGTTGGCGGAAGGACAACCGGCGGCGGCAGTCTTGCTGGAGGAGGAGATTGTGCTGGCGCGGCTCAACGGTCAAGTGGTCGCCATGCAGGATTTGTGCCGCCACTTCCAGGCCAAGCTGTCGCTGGGCGAGATTCGACGCATTCCCGGCGCAGGGGAATGCTTGATGTGCCCTTATCACGGCTGGAGCTATGCCACGGACGGGCGCTGCGTGGACATTCCGCAGCTGGCAGCCGACCGCCAGATTCCGTCCGAGGCTAAAGTGCCCACCTAT
This sequence comes from uncultured Litorilinea sp., assembly GCA_937922105.1. Lineage (GTDB taxonomy): Bacteria > Chloroflexota > Anaerolineae > Caldilineales > Caldilineaceae > QEUY01. Next base: position 2,414 of record CAKZVN010000115.1, on the reverse strand, counting down.
CACGCCGCGGAACGCTATGGACTGATTTGGGTCTGCTTGGACGACGAGCCGCTCTATGGGATTCCCGATTTGCCTCATGTGGAGGAGCCGGAATTCCTTACTGGGCCGCTGCGCACCTATGCGCCGTGGGCTGCCTCTGCGCCGCGCGTGATCATGGCGGCGCTGGACGATACGCACGGGCCGTGGGTGCACGAGGGGTTGGTGGGTGATCGCGCCAATCCGGCCCCGCCCGACCATCAGGTGAGCAGCGAGGGGCGCAACGTGGTGGTGCGCATCACCATGTTGCAGCCGGTGAACCCGACGATTGCCGAGGAGGGGATGGAAGGGTTGCAGGAAGTGCATCTGGTGACCACGGTGGGCGTGCCCAACACCATCCACTTCACCATCCGCGCCGCGGGGTCGCCGCGGGTGACGCTGATCTGGCAGGCGGTTTGCCCGGTGCGCTATAACGAGACGCTCACCTTTTGGGGTTCGTCGCGCAATTACGATTTGGACAAGCCGGTCTTCAACCCAGAGTTCGAGGCGATGCAAGACACGCTGCGCGAGCAGGACCGACGCATCGTGGAAAGCCAGCGTCCGTGGCTCTTGCCGCCGTTCTGGACCAAGCTCGAACTCCCGCTGCGCCCGGCGGATTTGCCGCTCATCGAGTATCAGCGACGCTTGGAGGAGCTGGGCATCGCACTCACGGTGTGAGGTCGCGCGCCTGTTCGCACCGGGAGCGACTCTCACACTTTCATTGCGCCAATCCACATGCGCCGATTGATAGGCGCCCATCAGGAGATCGTTGTGCCACGCAAGACATATATTGCCGCCATCCAGGCGGCATTGGCAGAGGAAATGCGCCGGGATGAGCGGGTATTGCTCATGGGCGAGGATGTGCGGCTGGGTGTCTTTGCCGGGACGCGCGGGCTGCACGCCGAGTTCGGTGACCGCCGCGTGATTGATCCGCCCATTTCGGAATTGGGCGTGGCGGGGGCCGGCGTGGGCGCGGCCGCGACCGGGCTGCGTCCTGTGGTGGACTTGATGTTCGGAACCTTTCTCTATCTGGCTTTCGACCAGATCGCGAACCAGGCCGCGGCTATGCGCTATATGTTCGGCGGGCAGGCGACCTTGCCGGTGGTCTTTATGACCCAGAACGGTGGCGGTATCGGCGCGGGGCCGCATCACAGCCAGCCGGTGCATCCGCTCTTTATGTATCTGCCTGCCATCAAGGTGGTGATGCCCTCGACGCCTTATGATGTGAAGGGGCTGCTCAAGGCGGCGATTCGCGACGACAACCCGGTGGTCTTCTTCAACCATTTGTCGTTGGGCGGGCAGCGCGGCGAGGTCCCGGATGAGGAGTATGTGATCCCGCTGGGCAAGGCCGACATCAAACGCGCCGGCAGCGACGTGACGATTGTGGCGGCGGGGCTGATGGTGCATCACGCGCTCAAGGCGGCGGAGGAATTGGCCCAAGCCGGGATCGAGGCCGAGGTGATCGATCTGCGCACGCTCAAGCCGTGGGACGAGGAGACGGTGCTGGCGAGCGTCGCCAAGACGGGGCGCTTTGTGGCGGTGGATGAGAGCTATCCGGTCTGTGGCGCGGCGGGGGAATGGGCCGCGACCGTGGCGGAGAAAGCCTTCCACCACCTGAAGGCCCCGGTGCAACGCTTGAGCAGCCGTCATGTGCCGGTTCCCTTTAGCCCGACGCTGGAGAAGATGATGATGCCCTCCGCCGCGGAGATTGTGGCGCGCGTGCGCGAGCTGATGGCCGCGGGGTAAGTCACACGATTCCCGGCAAACGCAAGGAAAAAAGACGATGGCACGAGAGCCGATTTATATGCCCAAGTTCGGCATGACCATGACCGAGGGGCTGATCGTGGAGTGGCACGCCGCCGAAGGCGACTGGGTGACCGAGGGCGAGCCGTTGCTCACGGTGCAGACCGAGAAGGTGGACACGGACATCAACGCGCCGGTGAGCGGGCGGCTGGTGGACGTGGGCTACGGCGTGGATGAGGAAGTCCCCGTGGGCGAGATCATCGCCTATATCGAGCATTAAGGGCGGGCGCTGTGCGCTTCGCTTGTCTGAACACCGTTGCGCCCGGCGCGGATTTGGCGGCACAGTGCGCGGCGATTGCCGCGGCAGGCTGCGCCGGGGTGGAGACGCTGCTCTTTCCCGGTACGCCACTGGAAAGTTGGCAGGAGCTACTCAAGACGGCAACGGCTGATGCCGGGATACGCCCGGCGGTGGTGATCCTGGGCGGGCTGGCGCTCTATGCGCCGGGCCAAGAGCTGTGGCTGGGCGAGGCGTTGCAGGCGGTCGCTGAAGTGGGGGCAGCGGTGCTGATGACGCCGGAGTATCGCCCGCAAGACCCGCTGCCGCTCTTCCCGCCCTATCCTCTGCCCGACCCGGCTGCGGCAGCGCAGGTGGAACG
>CAKZVN010000114.1 GCA_937922105.1 uncultured Litorilinea sp. | reverse complement strand
ACGCAGCGGTAGCGGGCGCGACATATAGACCGAGTGTAGCACAGACCCGGCGCAAGCGGAGAACGCCGTGTCGCGCACACGCAAAAAGCGGGCCGCCATCCGTCCGGTGACAGCCCGCTTTGGTTGGTTTGTGTGAGGTGGTGGGATGACCTCGTCACCCTGAGCCGCAGGCGAAGGGTCCCCTGCCGGCGCTGTCGTCTAGCCCTTGAGCGCGCCTGCCAAGAGACCGCGCATGAAGAGCCGCCCCAAGAGCAGATAGACGACCACAGTGGGCAACGCTGCAATGAGCGCCGCAGCCATCTGTACGTTCCACTCCACCGACCAACTGCCGGCGATGTTTTGCACCGCCACGTTGACCGGGGCCAGCCGCGGGCTGCTCAAGACCACCAGACCGATCAGGAAGTCGTTCCAAATGGAGGTGAATTGCCAGAGCAAGACCACGGCAAAGGCGGGCATGGAGATGGGCAACAGAATGTAGCGGTAGATGCCGAAGAAGCCGCAGCCGTCAATTTTGCCCGCATCCAACAACTCGTTCGGAATCCCGGCGTAGTAGCCGCGGAAGAGCAGCGCGGTGATCGGGATGCCGAAGATGCAGTGGACCAAGATCAAGCCGGGGACCGTGCCGTATAGCCCGAAGGCTTGCAAGGTCAACACCAACGGGATCAAGATGCCTTGATAGGGCAGGAACATGCCCACCAGGAACAGGATGAAGAGCGTGTCCGCGCCGGGGAAGCGCCACTTGGCAAAGATGTAACCGTTGACCGAGCCGATCATGGACGAGATGAGCGCAGCCGGGACGGTGATGACGATGCTGTTCCAGAAGTTGGGCGATACCCGTTGCCACGCGCCGATGAAGCCCTCGAAGTAAAGCCCCCGCGGCAGTTCCCACATGCGTGTCACGTTGACATCGGTGTAGGGTTTCAGCCCGGTGATCACCATGACGTAGAAGGGCATCAGATAGAACGCGGCAAACGCGGTCAACACCAGATAAATGGCCCCGCGCGTCCACAGGCGTTGCAGGTTCATCGTTCCACCTCCCCGCGCATACTCCGCAGATAGGGAATGATCAGGAAGGCCGAGAGCAAGATCATGAACGAACTGATGGTCGCGCCGAGGGAATAGCGATAGGCCCCGAAGGTGGACTGGTACATGAAGAAGGCCAACGTATCGGTGGCGAAGGCCGGCCCGCTCCCGCCCATGGTGTTGAGAATGTCGAAGACGCGGATGGAGTTCATCCCGGTCAAGACAATGGCGGTGAAGGTCACCGGCATGAGCAGGGGGATGATGACGTAGCGATAGGTCGCCCAGGTCCCTGCGCCGTCAATCGCCGCCGCTTCCTTGAGTTCTTGGGGAATGCCGCGCAGCGCAGCCAAGTAGAGCGCCATGATGTAGCCGGTGAACTGCCACGCGGCGGCGATGGTCACCGCCCACATGCCATATTGGGGATGCGAGTTCCAGGTCGGCTGGAAATTCTCGAAGCCCAACTGGGCGAAGATCAGGTTGATCCCGGTGCTGGGTTGCATCAACCAGCGCCAGGCTACACCGGTCACGATGCCGGAGACGGCGAAGGGCAGGATGAAGATGGTGCGGAAGAGTGTCTCCCCCTTGATCTTCGTATCCAGCAGCGACGCCAGGATGAAGCCGAAGATGATGCACTGCCCCATGAAGCCGACGGCATAGTAGACCAGGTTGCGCAGGTCAATGTGGAAGCGGTGGTCGCTGAAGAGGCGAATCCAGTTGCGTAACCCGACGAAGGTGTAGTCCGGCACCTGGCTGTTCCAGCGCACGGTGGAGATGTAGAAGGTCCAGCCGATGAAGGTGTAGATGAAGAGCGCGACGGCAAGGATGGAGGGCAGCAACACCAAGATGGCGATCAACATGTCGCCTTGCAACCAGCGGGGACGTTTGCGAGACTTGGTGGTGGAGACGGCGGGGGAGGCGGCAAGGCCGCGCTCCCCCTGCACGGTGACAGATTTATGCGCCAAATTCCGCATCCTCGGCGGCCTGAACGAGAGCCGCCTGCGCCTGGGCCACATTGCGCGTGGTCGCCAGGATGTTGATGGCGATGGCATAGTCGAGGACGAAGCTCTGCTTGGCAGCCGCGCCGTGCTGGATGCTGGGCAGCAGCGTGTTGGTCTTGAAGTCCTCCATCGCCGAGAGCAGATACTCGTCGTAGACGCTCAGGTCCGGGTCGGTGCGCGCCGGGATGGACCCCTTGATGGGGTTGAAGGCGTCCTGGCCCTCGCGCGAGCCGCAGATGCGCAGGAAGTTGATGGCGTTCTCGCGGTGCGGTGCGCCCTTGGGCAGACCGAAGGAGTCGGAGAGCACCAGGAAGATACCCTCGGTATCCGGGGCCGGCGCCCAACTGTAATTGGTGAACTGCTTGGACATGAGCACGCCGTGGGTCCAGTCGCCCATGATCATCATGGCTGGGCCGTCGTCGGCGACGTAGCGGTCGTTGATGTCACCCCAGCTGGTGGAGAGATAGTCGGGGTTGGCGTAGTCGTAGGCCCGATTGAGGATTTCCAGCGCCGCGGTCACGCCCGGATCGGTCCACGGAGTGCTGCCGTCGAAGAGGCCGCGGTAGGCATCCGGGGTCATGGTGCCGATCAAGATACACTCAAAGACATGACCGGAGAAGTTCGGCTCGTTTTCGGCGACAGCCAGCGCATTGATGCCCGCCGCCTTCAGTTCTTCAGCGACCTCGAAGAATTGGTCCCAGGTCTTGGGTACTTCAGCGCCGACCACGCTCAGTTTGTCTGTGCGCACCCACATGACATTCGAGCGGTGGATGTTGACCGGCACCGACCACGGCGACCCGTCGTAGGAGGCGATGTCAATCAACTCTTGCGGGAAGACATCGTTGAAGCCTTCCTCTTCATACAGCCAGTCCAGCGGCTCCATGCGACCGGGGATCACATGGCTGTCAATCAACTCACGGCCCAGGTGGACTTGGAAGCTGTCCGGGGGTTGCCCGCCGATCATGCGGGTTTCGAGCAGGGCCTTCATGTTGCCGCCTTGGCCTGCGCCGCCCGCCAACGCTGCATTGAGGATTTCGACCCCAGGGTAGCGCGCCTTGTAGATTTCATAGAGCGCGTTGAGGGCTTCTACTTCGCCACCTGAAGTCCACCAGGAGAAGATTTCCAGCGAGCCTGCGCCTGCCGCTTCACCGGCGGCGGGGGCGGCAGGGGCTGCCGGCGCGGCAGGGGCTGCCGGTGCTGCGGGCGCGGCGCACGCGGCCAATAACGCCGCCGACGCGCCCAACGCGCTCGCCTTCAAGAACTGGCGTCTGTTCATTGCTTGGGACATACTCCACCTTTCCTTTGGCACAAAGTAGGGCACATAAGGTGATCGCACGCACACAGTCCACGCACAAATGCACGGCTTGCTATCGGGTTGTCGCGCATGGTTGCGGGAAGCAAAACCGGCGGTTTGGTCCCACCGGGATGACGCACAAGATCGGTTGTAGACGCTCCGATGACTTGGGCTACCCCTAATTCAAGCATATTTTGTGTGCGGATGCAAATCGCTTTTATCGCGTTTCCTAAGCGCTTTCTGGCGCGGACGCAGCCGGCATGGGCAGCCCCACCAGGCTGCGCATGGTCGCCAGGCTCTCGCCCACATAATCGGCAAACCCGGCTTTGATCTCCAGGATCAGGTCCCCGCGATAGTCGCTCAGCCGTGCAAAGACCTCGCCATAGGGGATGCTGCCCCAGCCGGGCGGCAGGTGGATGTCCGCCTCGCCGTAGGGCCAACGGTCGGATTCGGTGTCGAAGCCCCAATCTAGCCGTCCGAAATTGTCGTTGGCGTGCAGATGGCGCACCCAGGGCGCAGCTTGGCTGACGGCCTCCAGATAGTCGAAGCCCATGTCGTGGGCCGCAATGTGTAGGTGCGCGATGTCCAGACACAGCCCGACCGCGAGGTGATCCACGGCTTCCAGCTGACGCACGATGGGCGGGATGTGCAGACGCGCGTGGTGCTGCGAGAGCGCGTGGCGTGGTAGCCCGTGGCGCGCAATCACGTCGTGCTCCCACAGGTGGGAATCCCCGTTCTCCATGCCGATGAGCAGCCCTGCATCCGCAGCGCGAGGGGCCAACTCGCGCAGCGCGGCGACTTCGCGGGCCGCGCCCTCCGCCAGTTCGGCCTCGCTCAGCAACGTATGGCGGACACCATGATGGACGGCGTCCAGCGCCTGTAGCCCGCTGTGATAGACGAGACAGCTTGCACCGATGGCGCGGCCTACTTCGATCTGGGCTGCCATGATGCGCTTGCTCAAGTCGTGGCGCGGGTCATAGGCTAGGTTCAGCCGGTTGAGACCGTGGACGGTGTAGCGCAGCCGGGTGTTGCGCGTCACTGCCACCAAGTCCGCCAACGGACCGGGGCGCACCGCGCCGTCGAAGATGATCCCCAGCGACGAAATGCCCAGCTCCACAAGTTCGTAGCCCAGGTCGGCGACGCGCCCCAGGGCTTCCTCCAGCCGTTGAAAGCGTTGGTGACCGGCTGCGACGCTGACAGCCAAACCGATGTTGCGAATCTGCATGGTCCTTGCTCCTTGTGGCTTGCGGATATATCTGATTCAGGGTGCACGATACCAATGGCACAGGCGGCTGCCCGCGCCCCGGAAGGGGGACGGACAGCCGCCCGTGCAGAACGGGACTACGGGTAAGTTTACCCGCAGCCGGCTTAAAGCGTGGCGCGGCGGATGGCGGCGTCGGCCTCAGCCTTGAGCTTGCGCACGCCCTCCTCCGGGGTCAACTGCTGCAAGAGCACTTCGTTGACTACATTAGCCGTGATCTGACCGCGCACCTCCGGCAGAGCCGGGCTGGGAGCCAGAATCTGGGCAAAGACGGAGACCTCGTCAATCAGCTTGCGCGCAATCACGTTGTCGCTGTAGGTCTCCTGCAACAGCGGCGTCTCTACCGCCGAGCGGGTGCTGGGGAAGTAGCTGGTCTGCTTGACGTAGCGGGCGTGCACCTCCGGCGTGAGCAGCCAGGTGATCCAGCGCCAGCCGGCCAATTGTTCATCCGCGCTGGTGACGGGGATGGCGTTGACCGGGCCATAGGTCTCGGTGATGGGCGTGCCGTCATGACGCTGCAAGGGCAAACCCGCGTCCCACTGGAAGCCCTCCAAGCTGGCATGGAAGCGTGCGGCGTTGCCGGAGCTGTCCATGTAGTGCAGATTCTCACCCGCCATGAAGAGGTCGCGCGCGTCGCCAGTGACGGCCAAAAGACCCTCGTCGGACAGTTCGCGCCACCAGGTCATGATCTCCAGGGCTTCGGGCGCGTCGAAGTTGGACTCTTGCCCGCCCTCCTTGAGCCAGGAGACGCCGTAGGTGAGCAGGCAGGAGATGAAGCGGTCGCCCGCGCCGCTGATCAACCAACCCGGCTTGTCGTCATTGGCGGCGGAGAGGGTGCGCACGTAGCCGGGGAAGTCGTTCCAGCTGGCAGGCGGGCGCTCCAAGCCGATCTTGCGCGTGGCATCCACGTTCCAGAAGGTGGTGAAGGCGCTGAAGCCCTGGGTGAAGGCCATCATCTTGCCGTCATAGATGTCCAACTTGTGGCGGTTGAACTGGTTGGGCAGGATGTCGTCAATCTGGGCTTGGCTCAGGCCGAACTCAGGGTGGGCTACGTACTCGTTGAGGTCCACCAGGATGTTGCTGAAGGCATATTGGGTGATGTCATAGTCGTCGCCCATGGTGGCGCCGGGCAAGCCGCCGCCTGCCGCTGCCGCGCGCACCTTCTGGTTCAGTTCCTGGATGTTGCCCTGAGCCAGAGAGGTCACCTTGATGCGCCCCTCCATCTGCTCGGTGAACTCCGCCGCCAGGGTTTCCAGCAGCAGGGCCGTGTCGCCGCCCATGCGGTGCCAGTATTCGATCTCGATGACGCTGTCAGCCATGGGGGCCGCCGCGCTGCCGCCGGTAGCCGGGGCGACCGGCGCGACACACGCGGCCAAGAACGAGGCGCTCGCCACGCCGCCCACGCCCAGCAAAAAGCCGCGGCGCGAAATCTTGTGCTGCTCCATCTCTGTTGCTCTCCTTATTAGAAGTCGCTTTGAAGTCGCTCTTGCAATCGGTGATACGCTTCCGAACCTGCCTGGGCGCAGCCGCCGGTACGCGACCGCCGCCGGACTGCCACTTGTGAACTACCTGCGTAATCCGTCTCATGGGGCGCATCTTTTTGTCACATGCCTGCCCGGAGGCTTTCGTCGTCCGGGCAGGTGGCGGACTGCGGACCATGAGTTATTCAGGACACAGCGGAGGCTGCTGTGCTCGAGGGACGCAACCCGGCGCTCAGCCCTTCAGGCCCGTGGCGACGATGCCTTCGATGAACTGGCGCTGGACGAGCAAAAACAGCACGATGATGGGCAACGTCACCATGAGCGACGCCGCCATCAACGAGCCGTAGTCGGTAACGAACTCGGCTTGGTAGTAGATCATCGCCATTTGCACCGGACGGATGGACTCGCTGCGCGTGATGAGCAAGGGCCAGAGTAGCCCGTTCCAGCGTCCGATAAAGCCGAAGATGCCCACGACCAACAACGCGGGCAGGGTGATGGGTAAGAGGATGCGCCAGAGATAGGCGAAGCTGTTGCAGCCGTCAATCTGCGCGGCCTCCCAAAATTCATTGGGCACGGTAAGAAAGGCCTGGCGCAACAGAAAGATGTTGAACGCGCCCACCAGGCCGGGCAGCAGGATGCCGGTATAGGTGTCGTAGAAACCGGAGCCGCCCACCCCCCACAAGTCGTTGCCCCCTGCCAACGGAAAGCGGCGAATGGTGACGAAGTTGGGGATCAACGTGATCTCGTTGGGGATCATGGTGGTCGCCAGCACAGCCATG
>CAKZVN010000113.1 GCA_937922105.1 uncultured Litorilinea sp. | reverse complement strand
GTTACCGCGCCGGTGAAGACGGCAACGACCAGGATAATGCTGAGTGCGACGATGGTGATTCTTCGAGTCAACATGGTTCTCTCCCTCTCCGTTCGTCTGAGACGGGGCGCTTGCCCGTGGTCTGTCTTGAGTCTAGCAGGTACCCATCGTGCGTGTTTGACTGCTTTGACCTAGAACTCGGACCGAAACCCTACGCTTTCTGAAGCGCGGGGTGTGCTCGGCTGCAACGAACGGCAATTCCTATTGTATGACGTGTAATTGATTCTTTTTGTATTGTTAAATCCAAACGACCAAGCGACGCAACAGCGCCGTGCCCGTGGTTTCTGTCTGTGTGACGTGAGCGGGGGACGGGATGTTCCGCAACTTACAGGACGATGGATGTATCGGCGCGCCAGTCTTTGTAAGGTGCTTTGTAAGGGGCTGTATCAAGTGAATGCCGGCGCGGATTGGCTCAATTTGACCGCGACCGGTCCCTCTGGTATACTTGGAGTTCGAGACCGCGAGCGGGGCTGTAGCTCAGTTGGGAGAGCGCTACAATCGCACTGTAGAGGTCAAGGGTTCAAGTCCCTTCAGCTCCACCTGCTTGTTCCAATGGATGTATCCCGGGCGTGAGATTTGACAGCGCCGGGGGATTCAATAGAATAAAGCGAGCGCACACAGTAGGTCACGGGGCTATAGCTCAGTTGGGAGAGCGCTACAATGGCATTGTAGAGGTCAAGGGTTCAAGTCCCTTTAGCTCCACCTTTAGGTCCTAACCCTTCCGGCGACGGAGGGGTTTTTTGTTGGCAGGCGGTGCAAGAGTGGCGGGCGCACTGCGCGTGAAAGGAGCAGGCATGGGAGAGGCAACACGGATGCCGGACGAACTGCGCCCGGTAACCTTTGAGTTGGACTATGTGATCTATCCCGAAGGCTCGGTGCTGGTGAGCATGGGCAACACGAAGGTGTTGTGCAACGCGAGCGTGGACGAGAACCTCCCGCGCTGGCTCAAGACGGGCGGCAAAGCGCGCCACGGCTGGGTCACCGCAGAGTACGCCATGTTGCCGCGCGCAACCGCCGAGCGCACCCAGCGCGAGACCTTGACGCCCAAAGGGCGCACCCAAGAGATCACGCGTTTGATCGCGCGCAGCTTGCGCGCCGCAGTGGACTTGGAAAAGCTGGGCGAGCGCCAGATCATCGTGGATTGCGACGTGATCCAAGCCGACGGCGGCACGCGCACTGCGTCCATCAACGGCGGCTATGTGGCGTTGGCGCTGGCGTTACGCCGGTTGGAGAAACGCAAGTTGGTTCCCGCGGGGACGCTCAAGCAAAGCGTGGCGGCAGTGAGCGTGGGGATCATCAACGGCAAAGCAGTCCTGGACCTGGATTATGAGATGGACCTGGCTGCGGACGTGGACATGAATGTGGTGATGACCGGCGACGGGCGCTTTGTGGAGGTGCAGGGCACGGCGGAAGGTGAGCCGTTTACCCGGGCCGCGCACAATGCCATGCTGCTCCTGGCAGACTTGGGCATCCAGCAGTTGGTCAAATTGCAGGCGGCTGCGCTGGACAAGGCGACAGTCTGACCGGTCGCGTTGAATTGAGACAGCCGCTGCGCGGCACATCAGGCTACAATGCAACCGGGGTACGCCCAAGTTACGGGCGCACCCCGGTCTGTTTTTATCGAGGGTGTGCAGCTCAGTCGGCCAATTCGATGGCGTAGACCGTGATGGTGCCGCTCACCTCGTTGCCCACGATCAGCAGCGGCTGCCCGGCGGGGCTGTCCTCGGCGCTGACGAAGGTGATCCCCTCGGGACCGGTATCGCCGGCGTTGGGGTCGTCGGCAGGGAGGGTGATGTCACGGTTGTTGGCATAGGTGACGAAGGTCGCCTGGTGCGGGAGGGTCACGTCATAGACCATGACGCCGCCGGTGCGCTCCAGACCGATAAAGGCATAGATGCGCTCGCCCACCGTGCCGATCACCACGGCTTCGGGTTCAGGGCCTTTGTCGTCGCTGCGGGTGTCGAAGGTGTCGCTCCCGCCGTTGGAGTTGAAGGCCTCGGGCAGCAGCTCGGCGGTGATCTCCTCGAAGTCGCTGCCGCTGTCGAAGGCAATCGTGCCGTCGGTGCGCCAGATGGTGAAGGAGCGCGCGCCGAACTTGTAGAGGGTGTCAATCAAATTGTCGCCGTTGGTGTCACCGTTGGCGCGGGTGGTGCGCAGGCGACCCAGCTGCGCGTCGGATTGGAGCGTCAGAGCATCAGGGAAGACGGCCAAATCCAGCAGCAGCGATGCCATGCGTGTCTCTTCGCTGTAACCGGGGTAATCGCGCGAGTCGCCCTCGTTGGCGGTCACCAAGTAGATTTCGCCGTCGGCTGCTTCATAGGCAGCGATGGCATCGGGCATGTAAAAGCCGAAGACAGGCCAATGACCGATGTTGATCCCACCGTCGCGGTCGCTGGGGTCGAGACCATTCGGGCGCAGGCGAATGATCCCGAGCACCGGCTCTACCGGCGCTGGGTTGTCTTCCAGGAGACCGGTTTCCGGGGAGAAGCCGCCCGCCAATCCGAAGTCGTTGTCCACCAGCACAGCCAGGGTGTTCTCGTCAATGAGCGCCAGCCCTTCGGGCTTGTCACCCATGTGATAGCCGATCTCTGCCAAGTCCACCAGCAGGCGCTTTTCCACCGGCGTCACACCCAGCTTAGCCAAGCCCAACCAGCTCTGCAATTCCAAGCCGCCGTTGCGACCGATGGGCAGGTCCGGGCGATCCAGCAGGTTGGTGGCGTTGTTGAGCGAGATGTGGAAGATATACTTTTGGGCGGTGGGACCGAAGGCGTCGTCGCGCTCGATGACCAGGAATTCGCCGTTGCCCAGCGCGACGGCATCACCGATTTTGTCCACGGCGCCGCCGACGATGGGATAGAGGTATTCGCCGACGACGGTGGCGGTGGTGGTGTCGAAAGCCAGGATGCGGTTCCAGCCGGAGAGACGGGAACTGCGGTCGTTGGCGCGGTCGGGATTATCCAGCGGGCTTTGGATGAAGGCATAGAGGATGCCGTTGTCATAGGCGACGGCTTCGAAGCCGCGGTTGGCGCGGCGTTGGGCATAGACCGGGGGAAGGACCGGCAAGCCGGTGTCAATGCCCGACTCGTCACCCGCGGGCACATAGCGTGCGATCAGCACGCCGTCGGCGTCGAAGTGATAGATGGCGGGGCGGTATTCATCCACCATCCAGTAGGTCCCATCTTCGCCGGCGACGATCCCTTCCATGTCCGCGCCGTAGGGGTCAAGCTCCAGCCGGTTGCCGAACAGATCAATGGGAATCTCGTCGGCATAGGCCAAACCGGGGCGACCGGAGAGGTTGGGCAGACCACTGATGGGCGTGCCGTCGGCGCGGGTGAGGTAGACTTGCTCGGTGATGAAGAGCGAGCCGGTGGTGGGGTTTAGCTCGAAACGCACCCACTGGGCCTGGTAGTCCGGCAGGGCGAAAGGACGCTCGTTGATGCCGTCGCCGTCGGTGTCAACAGGGTCGGGGTTGGGGCCGCGATCGGGGTGGGTGATAAAGCGGAGATTCCCCGTCTCCTCGTCAATGCCCTCGAAGTAGAGACCGGAGAAGCCGCCCAACAGAATTTCTTGGCCTGCGGCTGTGACGCCGAGCACGGGAAGCTCGTCAAAGGTGTAGGTCTCCAACGTGGCGACCGGACGGTTGAAGTCTTTGACGCCCAGCCCCACCAGCGCCACGATCTCCTTCTCGACCAAATCCACGACAGCGAGGGCGTTGTTCTCCTGCAAGGTGACCCAGGCGATGGTGGAATCGGGCGAAACGGCGACGTACTCCGGCTCCAAGTCCTGGGCGACGGTGGCGTTGGGGCCGAAAATGCGAATGGACGGGTCGAGTTGCACATCGTTGAAGGCGGTAAAGTCGAGCGTCACCACATCGTCTTGGGTAAGCGCGTCAATACCGTTGCGCAGGTCAATGATGCTCACGGACCCCAGCGGATCAATGGTGTAGTCGTCGGACGGCTCGCCCTCGTTGGCGGTGAGCACGAGCAGACCGTTGGGGGCGAAGGTCACCATGTCGGGCAGGACGCCCACTTCCACATCGGTCAGGTAGTTGCCGTCTACATCGAAGAAGACGACTCGCCCGTTGCCGTCAACCTCTTCGGCCTCAATGGCGACTGCGACCAGGCCGTCCAAGACGGCGACGCTGTTGGCGCCGGCGCCGAACTCGGTGGCATCAATGGAGGTGATGAGAGTGGGCGCCGAGGGATCGCTTAAGTCGAGGATATCAACCGTGACCGCCGCCGCGTTCACGGAGAAGATACGGGCCGACCCTGGGTCGAACGCGACGATTTCGGCTGCACCTTCGCCGAAGATGCCGGTGCTGTAAGTGCCGATGGGGGTCAAGGTGAGCGCGGGAGTAGTTTGGGCGAGTGAGGCAGCCGAGAGCGGGCCGGCGGGCGTGGCGATGGCAACCGCCAGCGTGAGCATCCACAACAGACAGCGTCTTACAATGGGCATACCGTATCCTCTGGTGGCATGGTGATGCATGGGAAAACCACAACACGGCGCATCGGGCGCGCCGTAGCCAGGATGCCCAAGTCGCGTTAACGCTTACATGAGACTCGGTTAACGTTTGGTTAAGCGGGCGAGCCGTGGCAGTCGCCATAACGTAGGCCGGAACCGCACGGGCAGGGGAGATGCTCCTGAACGCGGCTGA
>CAKZVN010000112.1 GCA_937922105.1 uncultured Litorilinea sp. | reverse complement strand
GGCAAGTGCGTGCCCTGCCGAGTCGGAACAGTGGAGATGCACCGCATCCTGGAGCGCATTACCAACGGCAGCGCCACCCCGCAAGACCTGGCGACCCTGGAAGAACTGTGCGTCATGGTGCGCGAGACTAGCCTCTGTGGTCTCGGTCAATCCGCGCCCAACCCAGTGCTCAGCACCCTGCACTACTTCCATGACGAATATGTGGCCCATATCCGCCGGCGCACCTGCCCCGCAGGTGTGTGCGAGATGAACCAAGTGCCCGTGCAGGCCCTCGCTCATCCGGTTCCGGCCTAGCGCCTATGCCTCGTGCGAAAGAGAGAAGACGATGTCCGTCGTAACACTCACTGTCAACGATGAATTGGTCAGCGCCCAGGCCGGGCAATCGCTGCTCGCCGTCCTCAAAGAACTCGGCCTGGAGATCCCGACCCTCTGCCATCTGGAGGGGCTGAGCGAGCGCGGCGGCTGCCGGCTCTGCCTGGTAGAGGTGGAGGGCAACAACAAGTTGCTTCCCGCCTGCGTCACCCCTGTCCAAGAGGGTATGGTCGTCACCACCCACAGCGACCGCCTGGTCAAATACCGGCGCATGATCCTGGAGTTGCTCTTCGCCGAACGCAACCACGTCTGCGCTGTCTGCGTCATGAACGGGCGCTGCGAACTACAAGCCAACGCCGCCTCCATCGGCATGGACCACGTCCGCTACGACTACCTCAGCCCGGACCTGCCCATGGACGCCTCCCACGACCGCTTCGTGCTGGACCACAACCGCTGCATCCTCTGCACCCGCTGTGTGCGCGTCTGCGACGAGATCGAGGGCGCCCATGTCTGGGATGTCATGGGCCGCGGGGTGAACAGTCGCATCATTGCGGACCTCAACCAACCGTGGGGGACCAGCACCAGCTGCACCAACTGCGGCAAGTGTGTGCAAGTCTGCCCCACCGGCGCGCTCCATGCGCGTGGCGCTACCGTCGCCGAAATGGAAAAGCAACACGACTTCTTGCGCTGGATTCTGGACGGCCGCGAAAAGAAGCAATGGGAGCACAATCGGTAAGCTAGGAGAAAGAAGGATACCCATGCGCCGTACCACCCTACAAGTCCACGAGAGCAGCGCCAAACCCGCCGGCGCGCCCAAGATTCGCCTGGCGACCGCCTGGCTGGGCGGCTGTTCCGGTTGTCATATGAGCTTTCTCGACCTGGACGAGCGTCTCATCGAATTGGCAGAGGTCGCTGAGCTGGTCTATAGCCCCATCGCCGACATCAAAGAATTCCCCGAAAATGTGGATGTCTGTCTGGTGGAGGGCGCGGTCGCCAATGTGGACCATGTCAAGCTCGCCCAAGAAATTCGCGCGCGCAGCAAAGTCGTTGTCAGCTTCGGCGACTGCGCGGTGACGGGCAACGTCACCAGCCTGCGCAACAGGCTGGGCGTAGACGACTTGCTCAACCAGGTCTATCAAAACGGGCCGGGCAGCGTGCCGCGCGGGGAAGGCGACGAAGTCGTGCCGCGCTTGATCGAGCGCGTCCTGCCGCTCCACCAGGTGATCCAGGTGGATGCCTTCATCCCCGGCTGCCCGCCCGACCCGGAGCGCATCTGGGCTGCGGTCAGCGCGCTCTTGCGCGGCGAGCCTGTCGTCCTCAGCGCGGACATGCGCCGCTTCGGCTAAGCGCTCCGGTGACTACCAACAGACAGGAGGCGACCATGTCGCGAACCATTACCATTGACCCTGTGACCCGTATCGAGGGCCATGCCAAGATCACCATCTATCTCGACAACGACGGGCAAGTGGAGGACGCCCGTTTTCATGTGACCGAATTCCGCGGCTTCGAGAAATTCTGCGAAGGCCGCAGTTTCTGGGAAATGCCCGGTATCACCGCGCGCATCTGCGGCATCTGCCCGGTCAGCCACCTATTGGCCTCTTCCAAAGCGGGTGACGCCATCCTGGGCGTGCGCATTCCGCCCACCGCCGAGAAGCTGCGCCGCTTGATGAACTGGGGCCAGTTGGTCCAAAGCCACGCACTGAGTTTCTTCCACCTCTCCGCGCCCGACCTGCTGCTAGGCATGGAGAGCGACCCAGCCCAGCGCAACATTGCCGGGCTGATCGCCAAATACCCCGACATTGCGCGCAACGGCATCCGCCTGCGCCGCTTCGGCCAAGAGATCATCCGCATCTTGGGCGGGCAGAGCGTGCATCCCGCCTGGACAGTGCCCGGCGGCGTGCGTGAGCCGCTGAGCAACGACCATCGCAACCAGATCAAGCGCATGCTGCCCGAGGCCTTCGACATCATCGGGCTGGCCCTCGACCTCTTTAAAGAAGCCGCCGAGGACCTTCAGGAGGAGGCCCAAGTCTACGGCAACTTCCCCAGCCTTTATATGGGCCTGGTCACCCCGGACGGCGGGCTGGAGCATTACGACGGCGTGCTGCGCGTGGTAGATAGCGGCGGCAAGGTGCTGGAAGCCGGCTTCCCGCCGGAGCGCTACCGCGACATCATCGGCGAAGCCGTGGAGCCGTGGAGCTATCTCAAGTTCCCCTATTACAAGCCTTACGCCTACGGCGGCCCTAGCTATTACAAAATGGGCATGTACCGCGTCGGCCCGCTGGCGCGCGTCAACATCTGTGACCGCGCCGGCACGCCCAAAGCGGACGAGGAACTGCGCGCCTTCCGCCAGCTCTCGCCCAAAGACAAGCCGGTGGCGAGCAGCTTCTACTACCACTATGCGCGGCTGATCGAGATTCTCTTCTCGCTGGAAAAGATTGCGGAGACGGTGGAAGACCCCACCATCACCAACGCGCGCGTGCGCAGCCACGCCGACGTCAACCAACTGGTGGGCGTAGGCGTCTCCGAGGCCCCGCGCGGCACCCTCTTCCACGAATATCACGTCAACGAGGACGGCATCCTGCAAAAGGTGAACCTGATCATCGCCACGGGCCAAAACAACCTGGCCATGAATCGCACCGTCCAGCAGATCGCGCGGCAATACATTCGCAACGGCGAGATCACCGAGGGCGTCCTCAACCGCATCGAACACGGTATCCGTACCTATGACCCATGTCTGAGCTGCTCGACTCACGCCGTGGGCCAAATGCCCATGCACGTCACGGTCATCGCAGCCGACGGCACCGTCGTCAGTGAGCGCACGCGTGGTTGACGCAGACCGCGCCGGACTACTCCTCATCGGAATCGGCAACAGCCTGCGCCGCGACGACGGCGCAGGCTTGTTGTTGGCTACGGCCCTTGCCGGCGCCTGGCGCGCCGCGGGCCGGCCCGTGCGCCTGCTCACCACCCACCAACTCGCGCCGGAACACGCGCTGGAGATCTGCCGCGACGACGTGAGCGCCGTACTCTTCATAGACGCTGCGGTGGACAGCACAACGCCTGAACTGCGCCCGGTAGTCGCCGCGAACGCCACCGCGCCCGCGGGCGGGCACACCCTCGGCCCCGCCACCGTCCTGCTCTATGCTCGCCTGCTGGATACTACCGAGCGGCCCGCCTGCCTGCTCACCATTCCCGCCTATGATCTGGACCATGGCGAAGGTCTCAGTCCCGCCACCCAAGCCCACCTCGACCGCCTGCTCGCAGACGCCGCCTCCTTGTGGCAACAAGTCATGACCCTCACCCGTCTCAAACCGACCGACTAGACTTCGACTGTTTTCCCAGAGCACGTTGCGTCCCACAAGACTTGTCTCCAGCCCGCGCCGTCCACTATACTACTTTATACTTTTTTTATACTTTATACAGCGTCCACGCCCATTGGTCCGTCACGCAACCTACCCGACGCAATCATTCAAGCCACCCTATGACATCGCCTGGCGTCTCCATCCTGATCGCGACTTACAACGGGGCCAAGCGTCTCCCGGAAACACTGGCGCATCTGGCGCGCCAAACCGCCACCCAAGACCACATCCCCTGGGAAGTCATTGTCGTGGACAACAACTCCACCGACGACACGGCCCAAGTCGTCAACGCGCTGTGGCCCAGCGATGCCCCCGCTCCGCTGCGGCTCATCCACGAGCCGATCTCAGGGACCGGTCATGCGCGACGGCGCGGCATGTCTGCTGCAACCTATGAGTTGCTCAGTTTCGTGGACGACGACAACTGGGTGGCGCCCGACTGGGTTGACATGGTCGCCACGGTCATGACGGAACACCCCGAAGCAGGCGTCTGCGGCGGCCCCAACGAGGCCGTCTGCGAAGTCACCCCACCGCCCTGGTTTGCGGAGATTCAGAATGGGTACGCCGTCGGCCCCCAAGCCGACCAATCCGGTGATGTCACCTGGCCGCGCGCTTT
Source organism: uncultured Litorilinea sp. (assembly GCA_937922105.1). GTDB lineage: Bacteria > Chloroflexota > Anaerolineae > Caldilineales > Caldilineaceae > QEUY01. The sequence goes on along the minus strand of CAKZVN010000112.1, from coordinate 5,072 downwards.
TGTATGGGGCGCGGGTATGACCGTCCGCCGCTCGGCCTGGGACGCGCTGCAGCAGAAGGGCTTCAGCGGCTTCCGCCATGGGCCCCAGGGCGCTCGCCGTTTCTCCGGCGAGGACGTGGAGCTTTGCTACGCCCTGGTCTTGGCCGGCTGGCGCATCTGGTATGACCAGCGCCTGCAACTGCGTCACTTTATTCCGGCAAATCGTCTAACCCCGGAATACGTGCGCAAGCTCTACCGCGCCAATAGCATCAGCAGCATATTCCTGCAACAATATCGCCGCCGGATGGAGCGCCAATTCGGCCCCATTGCCCCCCAGCGGCAACAACGACCGCGCGGCCGGTGGGTCGATGATATCTGGCATTATGGGCGGCGGTGGGTCCGCTCCTACATGCGCGCCTACCGCCTACCCGCCTCCAGCCCCCAGGGCTTTGCCGAACGCGTCAAGGCAGACGCCCATTTGCACGCCTGGTTGGCGCTCCTCAGCGGGCGCGCAACTTTTCAAGCCATGCAGCGCGCACTGGATGCAGCAACCTGGCGTGTCTCATCGGAAGGCCATCGCGCGGATATCGGCACGCCTGAACGGCAACCGGCATCGGCCAAACCGCCACAACCGCGCGCCCCTGTGAAATAATCCACAAGATTGCCGGTACAGTTGCAGCCCGCCTAAATGTAATGTAAACTACCCTAGCCTGCGATCCGGCGCAGCCGACACTGTCCGGTCCGCAGCCAGGTTCTACTTGCATGTTGTGCTCCAGGAGCGCGCTGCCGGTCCGTTCCAAGCCATGACTACCGATATTCAACAACCGACCTGGGTCGCCGATGCACGCCCGGTCCCGCGCTGGGCCGTTGCGCTTTTGGCACTGCCCGTTGTCTTGGTGATTTTAGGCGCCGTTGCCTTTGCCGTCTTCCAACCGATCCAAGTCTTGCCGCGCATCAGTCTAGCTCCCGGCTATGCCCTGATCGATCAGGACGGCAACCGCCTGACCAGCGAAGACCTGCGCGGCAGCCTGGTGATCTACAACTTCACCTACACCGCGTGCGGCGACGGCTGTCCCCAGACCAGCCGTGCCATGCTTGCCATTCAAGACGCGCTCGCCGATCTGAACACCGACGGCATTCCGGTGCGCTACGTCACCATCTCATTCGACCCGGCGCGCGACACCCCAGCCCAGCTGCGTCGCTACGCCGACAGCCTGGGCGCCGACACCACCCGCTGGCACTTCGTGACGGGCGACCCGGTCCTGCTCAAACAAATCATCGGCGCGGGCTTCCGCACCTATTACAACCAAGAGGCAGACGGGCGCTTCACCTTCGACCCGGTCTTCACCCTGGTAGACGGCTGGGGCATCCTGCGCGCCACCTATCGCACAGCGACGCCCGACCCTGCCATCCTGCGTCGTGATGTCGGCCTGATCATCCAAGAAGCGCGCAACCGCGACGGCGTCAGCCGGTACGCCTACGAAGCTGCGCATCTCTTTATGTGCTACCCGAATTAGCCCCCAATTCACGGTCTCGTGTCGAGTCTCGTATGGTTTGGATGTAGTTTTTTACAACTCAGGACAATGCTGCTCATGACTACGCTTCCCGGCGCGCCGGCCTCACCCACGCCTGCAGCGCCTCCTCCGCTCGTCTCGCGCCGCCTCATCACCTGGGCGGCAGCCTTCCTGCTCATGGTCGGCCTCATCGCAGGCGTGGTCTGGTGGTTCACCCCACCTCCGCTCCACGGTGTGGTCATCCAATCCCCGCGCGCAGCCGACGACTTCACCCTCATCGCCTCCACCGGTGAACCCGTCAGCCTCAGTGATCTGCGCGGCAAAGTCGTCTTGCTCTTCTTCGGCTATACCTATTGCCCGGACATCTGCCCCACCACCCTCAACGACCTGGCGCTCATGGCAGAGGAACTGGGCGCGCGGCGCATGCGCGAGGTCCAGGTCGTTTTCGTCTCCGTGGACCCGGAGCGCGACACGCCGGAGCAACTCGCCACCTATCTGCGCTACTTCCATCCCAGCTTCTTGGGCATGACCGGTGACCTCGCCGACCTGCAGCGCATTGCCACCCAGTTCGGCATCTTCTTCGAAAAGCACGCCGACACCGGTCTGGTAGATCATAGCAGCGCCATCACTGTGCTGGACCGCAAAGGCTTCGTGCGCCTGGTCATTCCCCACGGCACCAGCGGCAAGGAGATGGCAGCCGACATCGCCTATCTGTTGCGCCGCGGCTAAGGTTGGCGCGGGCTTGGGTTTGTAACGTCCGGCGCGGCGGCGCCGTTGTTGCGTGCCACCGGCGCGTGGCGCCGCTGCGCTTCATCTCGTATCGGCATTCGTTTCCGCAAGACATAACCCGTTCGCAGGTCTCATCAGCGAGGAGAGAAAGGCTGTGAAAGGTCCCGACACACCCCAAGGCACCATTGCCCTGATGCTGGTTTATGCCGTAATCATTGTCGCGCTCTGGAGTAATGTTTATTTCACCATGTTGTCGAGAGGAATCACCCAATGAGTGAGCAGCAGCCCCACGCGACCGGCCCCGCCCACGGGGACACCCACAGCGAGGAGACTCACCACGGGCACGCGCCCGCAGGGGAGTCGCAAGCCGAACAGTTGCATGTGGACAAGTACGAAGGCGCTTGGATGCGTCTCTCGGTCGTCGTCTTGGTGGTCTTCTTCGTCGCCATTGCCGTCTCCGCCTTCTCCACGGGCTTCCAACTCCCCGGCGTCTATCAGCGCATCGAGCCGGATCAACTCTTCGCCGAGGGCAGCCCGTGGGCGCAGCCGGTCCTGCGCGAGCTGGCGCCCGGCAAGTACGAAGTCCACATCCGCGCCCAAATCTGGATCTTCACCCCCAGCGAGATTCGCATCCCTGTCGGCTCCACGGTGACCTTCTATGCCACCAGCCAGGATGTGCAACACGGCATCAAGATCACCGGCACCAACATCAACATGATGATCCTGCCCGGCCAAGTCTCCACCTTGACCCACACCTTCACGCGGCCGGGAACCCATGAGTTCATCTGCCACGAATACTGCGGCCAACTACATCACACCATGTACGGTCGCATCATCGTCGAAGAACCGGCGGAAGTCGCCGCGGCCGTCGTGCCCTAAGCCATCCCCCGCGCCCACCGGGCGCGCGGAGCCACGGAGCGTTTCCAAAGAGAGGGAAGCCACATGTCCGTACAAGCCTTACCTGCTGCCCCCATCGCCGCCACCCCGGAGCCTGTCACCCTCAGCGCGGCAGACCATCGCTTTATCCACCGCATCACCGGCTGGAACGTGGGCATCGCCATTGCGGCGCTCACCATCGGCCTCTGGATCGGGGTACTCCAGGGGTTGGAACATACCGGCCTGGACCTGTACAAATATCTCGCGCCCGGCATCAAGACCTATTATCAGGGCCTCACCATCCACGGCGTCCTCAATGCCCTGGTCTGGACAACCTTCTTCATCATCGGCTTTTTCACTTTTGTCGTCGCCAATAGCCTCCAACGTCCCTTCCGCTACCCCTGGCTGCAAACCGCCGCGCTGGTGGTCATGACCGCCGGGTTACTGCTGGCAGCCTATCCGCTCTTCGCCAATCTCGCCAGCGTCCTCTACACCTTCTATCCGCCCATGTTGGCCGACTGGACCTTCTACCTCGGCCTGACCCTGGTCGTGGTCGGCTCCTGGATGGCAGGTTGGGGCTTCCTCTTCACCTATGGCGCGTGGCGACGGGAGAACCCCGGCGTGCGCACCCCCTTCCTGGCCCTGGGCGCGCTGATCACCATGGTCCTCTGGCAACTGGCGACCCTGGGTGTCGCCGCCGAGATTCTCTTCCTGCTCCTGCCCGGCGCGTTAGCCGTAGCGCTGGAAAATGCCGGCCTCATCGCCATGGGCAGCATGGACTGGGCCAAGAGCGCGGACCCGCTGCTCTCTCGCTCGCTCTTCTGGTATTTCGGCCATCCGTTGGTCTATTTCTGGCTCTTGCCCGCCTATCTCTCCTGGTACGGCATGTTGCCCGCCCAGACCAACGGCAAGATGTTCAGCGAGCCATTGGCGCGCCTGGTCTTCTGGCTCTTCCTGGTGCTCTCAGTGCCCGTCGGCTTCCACCACCAATACACCGACCCGGGCATCCCGCAAGTCTGGAAATTCATCCACGCCACCCTGACCCTCAGCCTGGCTTTCCCCAGCCTGCTCACCGCCTTCACGGTCACCGCCTCGCTGGAGATTGGCGCCCGTGCGCGCGGGGGGAAAGGCTACTTCGGTTGGATTCGCAAGCTCAACTGGGGCAACCCGTCCTATACTGCGCAGAATCTCGCCGCCATTCTCTTCGCCTTCGGCGGCATCAGCGGCATCACCAACGCCTCCTACAACATGAACATGGTGGTGCACAACACCTCTTGGGTCCCCGGTCACTTCCACTTGACCGTTGGCTCGGCAACGACTCTGACCTTCTTCGGCATCCTCTATTGGTTGCTGCCCAAACTCACCGGCAAGAAGCTCTTCACGCCGGGCATGGCGCTGGCTCAAGCCTGGACGTGGTTCTTCGGCATGATCCTCTTCGCCAATTCCTACCACCTGTTGGGCCTGCATTACAGTGCGCCGCGGCGCAGCGCGCTGGGCGCCGCGCCCTATGTCCTACCGGAATGGCGTCCCTTCCTGCTGGAATCCGCGGTCGGCATCGCGCTGCTCTTTATCAGCGCCACCCTCTTCTTTGCCGTGGTGGCAGGGACGGTCTTCCTCCCTGGGCGCAAACTGGAAAAACCGGTGGAGATGCCCGTCGCCGAGCCGGTCTCCAAAGAACCGGCCCCAGCCTGGCTGGACACTTGGTGGCCCTGGCTCAACGGCGCCATCGCGCTCATCATCCTGAGCTACGCGCCCATGCTCTTCCAACTCATCCGCGACGCCCAGGCGATTCCCTTCGCACCGCGAGTTTGGTAGCACTCGGTAATATAGCTTGCCGTAACCTGGTCACCTGACCAGGTACCATACCCATCGGCGGGCCAGCCGACAATCTCACCAGGTGCATGGCGCATCTGGTGAGCTTTTTGCGTAGACTGGGCACAGCGTTCCTATGCCATGCGCCGGGAAGCCCATCCT
>CAKZVN010000111.1 GCA_937922105.1 uncultured Litorilinea sp. | reverse complement strand
CCTGCAGCGATAAAGGGTGCGCCCTGGGCTTATTCGGCAGACAGGTCCTCGCCGAAACGACGGTTGCCTGCCATAAGACCGCCGTCTACGTTGAGGACCGCACCGGTGATCCAGGTGGCTTCGTCGGACGCTAGGAAGAGCGCGGCGTTGGCGACATCCTCCGGAGTGCCGACGCGACCAAGCGGATACCACTTGGCGAGTTTGTCGAAGACCTGGGGATCACGGGCAACGCGCTCCGCCCAGATGGGGGTGCGAATGGTGCCCGGACAGATGACGTTGGCGCGCACGTTGGCTGGGCCATAGCGCACAGCCAGGTTCTTGGTCAAGTTGATGACGCCCGCCTTGGCCGCACTGTAGGGTTCCTCGCCGATCCCAGATTGTCCGTTGACCGAACTGATGTTGATGATGGAGCCGTAGTGCTGCCGGATCATGGCGGGGAGGAGGGCCTTGCTGAAGAGGTAGACACTTTTGAGCACCACAGCAAGGTTGAGGTCCCAGGTGGCGGGGTCAATGGTAAGGATGTCATCACCCCGGGAGATGGCAGCATTGTTGACCAGAATGTCCACGCGAGCGAAGCGGTCGAGGGCAGTGGCGGCGGCAGCCTCGACTGCTGCGGGATCGGAGACATCGGCTTGAAGAGCCAGCCCCTGGACACCGAGCGCAACCACGTCGCCGACGGTGGTCTGGGCGCGGCCCAGGTCGCGGTCAACAACGATGATGGCGGCTCCCTCTTGGGCAAAGCGTAAGCTGATGGCTGCGCCGATGCCTGATCCGCCGCCGGTAACAAGCGCAACGCGATTTTGTAGACGCATGGTGTGACTCCTTGCGCGGAATGCCAGATTTGGGATTAGCCGGGCAGGACGGCGATGACATCCGCCGCTACCAGGGAGGCGCCGATCTTGGAATGGACGGTGGTGCGTGCCGGATAGGGCGCAACGACGTATTCGGCATAGACTTCGTTCATGGCGGCGAAATCGGCGAAGTCGGCGAGGAAGACTTGGACCTTGACCACATCGGCCCAGGTAGCGCCTGCTTCCTCCAGTTGGGCGGAGATGTTGTCGAAGACCTGGCGCGCCTGGCTGCGCACGTCATCGCCCGCCAGCGCACCGGTGGCAGGGTCAAAGGGACCTTGCGCCGAGACGAAGAGCATGGGGCCTTGAGCGAGGATTGCCGGGGTATAGGGGCCGCGCGGGGCTGCGCCTTTGGGGGATACGATGGGTTTACGCATCTTGTTTTCTCCTACATGGAATTCTTGATGGGATTGTCAGCTCTGAGACGGTATGGTGGGCTTGGCTGCGTCCAGGACCCGGAAGCGGGCGAGCTGTTCATAGACCTTGACTACGGCGGCGTCGTCCAGGCGACCATGCCCGGCGGCTGCTGCCATGATGTACAACTGTTGGGCGGTGGCGACCAGGGGCAGCGGAAGTTGGAGCTCCTTGCCCGTCTCCAGAATAATGCCGAGGTCCTTGAGCCAGATTTCGACGGCGCTGTAGGGGGTGAAGTCGTCGTCCAGGATGTGGGGAACGCGGTTGGCAAACATCCAGGAGTTGCCTGCGCTGGCAGTGACGACCTCATAGGCGCGACGGGGGTCAATGCCGGCACGCGCGCCGAAGGCGATGGCTTCCGCCGCCGCAGCAATGTGGATGCCCGCCAAGACTTGGTTAATTAGTTTCATGGTTGCGCCCAGACCCGGCTCGTCGCCCATGTGGAAGACATGGGCGGCAACCGCGTCGAGAACCGGTGCTGCTCGCTCAAACGCAGCAGGCGCACCGGATGCCATGATGCTGAGCGACCCTTCGGCAGCGCGGGCGACACCGCCGCTCACAGGCGCGTCCAGCAAGAGAATACCCAACGCAGCCAACCGGGTCGCGGTCTGGCGAATGAAGGCGGGCGCCACGGTGCTGCAAATCATGACGACCGGCGGCGATCCGGCAGTGTTAAGACCGCGGGGTTGCGACAGAGCGCCAACTGCACCGTCGTCACCGAAGAGAGCTTGCTCGGCCTGAGCGCTGTTGAGGACCATGATGAGCACAATATCCGCGCCGGTAGCCGCAGCGTGTGGCGTGGACGCGACCGTCCCGCCCGCAGCCGCGAAACGTTGCCGCGCCGGTTCTGCGATGTCATAGCCGCGGACGATCAACCCGGCGCGCAGCATCGAACACGCCATGCCGTACCCCATCGCGCCCAACCCGATCACCGCGACTTGGGGTCGGGAGGTTGACTCTTGTGGACTTGCGTGGGACATGGTCGTCCCGTCCTTTCGTTCAGGTGTCAGGCGCGCACGCCGGCAAGTAGGCGCGCCAAGTTGCCTCCCCAGACCGCAGCCCGCTCGGAGGGTGTCCAGAAAGGAATGACCGCAACTACATCAACAGTCTGGGGGAAGGAGACGCACTCCAGCGCGGGCGAGAAGTCGGATCCCCAGACCAGGCGTTCGACGCCGAAGGTATCGGTGATAAGCTGTACATAGGGCCAGGTGGCTTCGTGGGGATAGGCGTGGCTCGGTTCGCTCGCCCCGTAGAAGCCGCTGATTTTGACGTGCATACCCGGAAAGTGCGCCAAGCCGGTCAGGGGGTCCAGGGCGCGTGCGGCGTCCGCGAGCGACGGCGCTGTGGCGACCGCCGGCG
>CAKZVN010000110.1 GCA_937922105.1 uncultured Litorilinea sp. | reverse complement strand
GTGATTTTGGACCCGCATGGCAGGCTGTTGGCGACAATCTTCCGACCGGAAGATTTGGCGCGCGTGCACGCGGCAGCGGATATTGTGTGGGGCAAAGACGGGCCGATGCCGCCGGAAGCGGTCGAGGAAGTGCGCGAGGAGGTGGTGGCAATTATCACCGGCGGTTGGCGACACGGGGATGTAAGCCGTTTCCCGAAGCTGCGCGCTATCCTGGAGGTGAGCGGCGGTTTCCCATCTCCTAAGGTGCTGGATTATGCCACATGTTTCAGTCGGGGAATTCGTGTCTTGAGTTGCGCGCCGGCTTTCGGCCCGGCGGTCGCGGAGATGGCGTTGGGCCTGGCGCTTGCCTGCGCACGCCAGATCGCCTGGACCGATCGTGCGTTTCGCACAGGCGAGCCGAACTGGAGCCATACAAATTTCGTGACCGAGGTGGGCGATACCTTCACGTTGTATGGCAAGCAAGTGGGGATGATTGGGTTCGGCGGCTTGGCGCGTGCGCTGCGCCCGCTGCTGGCTCCTTTCGGCTGTCCGATCCAGGTCTATGACCCGTGGCTGACCGAGGCCGCGTTGGTGCGCCAGGGTGTACAGCCGGTAGACTTGGAGACGTTGCTGGCGACTTCGCGCTTTATTTTCGTGTTGGCGGTGCCCAGCGCCGAGAATCGTGCGCTGTTAGACCGCGCTCGGCTGGAGTTGATTCGTCCGGACGCCGTGTTGCTGTTGATGAGCCGCGCGCATATGGTGGATTTTGACGCGCTCACCGAGTTGTTGTTAGAAGGTCGCTTTCGCGCCGGGATTGATGTCTTTCCGGAAGAGCCGGTTGCCGCCGACCATCCGATTCGTCGCGCCAGCCATGCCGTGTTGTCGTCGCATCGGGCCGGCGCCATGGGCGAGGCGCTTTGGAATGTGGGGCACCTGGTGGCGGAGGACCTGGAGGCTATCTGCCGCGGATTAGCGCCCCAAGCCATGCAGGGGGCGCAGCCGGAGTTTATTCGCTTGCGAGGTTGAACAGCGCGTCGGCAAGGCCGCAAATCAACTCGCGGTAGGCAAGACGCTCCAGCCACTGTGCCGGGATCGCGTCTACGCCATAGTAGGCCCCGGCAAGCTGACCGCAGACCGCCGCGGTGGTGTCCGCGTCGTTGCCCAGATTCGCCGCGGCAAGAACTGCCGCGCGATAGGAGTCGGTGGTGTAAAAGCACCAGAGGGCGGCTTCCAGGCTTTTGACCACATAGCCGCTGCCGTCAATTTGGTCGCGGGATTTGGTGCGATAATCGCCGGCGGCAAGCGCGGCGATCTCCGGCACGAGCGGCGCGGACGCGAAACCGGGATAGGGCGTAAAGAGCACTTCGTCTTTGCTCAGACCGTCCAGCGCCCGGCAGATGAGGAGCGCCAGCAAGCGACAGGCATCCAGCGCGGTAGCGGCGCGGTGGGTCGTTTCGGAACTGGCGGCGGCGAATTCAACGGCACGCGCGGTGTCGGGATAGAAGAAGAGCGGGACCGGCGCCAGGCGCATGATGGAGCCGTTGCCCGCGCTGTGCGGGTCGGTGGAGCCGCTGCGTGGGTCCCCCGTGCGCAAATAGCGCGCCAGCGCAGCCGACGTGGCATTGCCAATGTCGAAGCATCGGCCTGTGCTGCTCATGTAGCCTTCACGCAGCCAGCGGACATAGCGTTCAATTTGGTCGCGCAAGTCGAAGCGCCGCGTTTCAACCAGGCTGGCAGCCAAGCACAGGGCCATCGAAGTATCGTCGGTCCATTGGCCCGGCGCGAGATTGAATGGCCCACCCCCTACCATATCCTCCAACGGTGTAAAACTGCCCCGCGGCGAGAACTCGACGGTGGTGCCGATGGCATCTCCGGCGGCGAGACCGAGCAACGCGCCCCGATAGCGTTTGCGGAGGTCCATCGCGATATCCTTTCCTATCGGGAGATGAACGTGGCTACGCCACCGTTTACTCCAGTTATTCCAGGGGTAAGCGAAGCGTATCCACGGTCACTTGCTGATTCGGCAACAGTGTATTGGTGGCGTCGTAGGCGGTGAGCCGTGCCATGCTGATGAGTTCGTAAAGACCGGCGACGAGGGTGTAGTCGCCGGGGGGCAACCCGGCAGGTAACGGCAAGGTGTGGTGGTCCAGCACGACTTCACCGGGGAGCCAGCGATTGGTGCGATAGCCGCGCCCAGGGATGGCGTCGGATTGGGCGATGATGGTTCCCTGTGCGTCGAGCAAGTGGACAAAAACCTGGTAACTGCCGGAGATTTCGCCTTCGGCTTGCCAGGCGAGTTCCAGGTCGAGCATTGTCTCTGCACTTGCAGGGTCCGGTGTCTGTGCCAGCGAGACCAAACCGAGCAGACGGATGCGCGCGGAGGGAGCGGACGACTCGGCGCGCAATATGCTACCATCGTCGAGCCAAGACGCGGCGGTTTGTTGTTGCAGCGGCGGCGCGGTGAAGCGTCGCGTCGAGGGTTGCAGGGTGAGCGTGCCCAGGTGCACCCGCTGGGAGCCGGAGGGCAGCGTCCAGCTGAGGGCTAGCCTGGCGTCTCCCGGTGGTGAGGAGGC
>CAKZVN010000109.1 GCA_937922105.1 uncultured Litorilinea sp. | reverse complement strand
ACCTCGCTCGGCCGTTCCATCGCCCGCGCGCTGGGGCGAAAGTTCGTCCGCCAGGCTCTCGGGGGCATGAAGGACGAGGCTGAGATCCGCGGCCACCGACGGACCTACGTCGGCGCCATGCCGGGACGGATCATTCAGAGTCTGCACCAGGTCGGCACCTCCAACCCGGTCTTCATGCTCGACGAGGTAGACAAGATCGGCAGCGATTACCGAGGCGATCCCTCCGCGGCGCTCCTGGAGGTGCTCGACCCGGAGCAGAACCGCGAGTTCCGTGACCACTACCTGGACGTGGCTTTCGACCTCAGCCAGGTGATGTTCATCACCACCGCCAACGTGCTAGACACTATCCCGGAACCGCTGCGCGACCGCATGGAGATCATCCAACTCAGCAGCTACACCGAGGATGAGAAGGTCAAGATCGTCCAGGGGTATTTGATCCCACGCCAGATCAGGGAGAACGGTCTGACCCCCGACGAAGTGGAGTTCACCGAGGCCGCGCTGCGCGAAATTGTGCAGGGCTACACGCGCGAAGCCGGCGTGCGTAACCTGGAGCGCGAGATCGGCAAGATTTGTCGCAAGATCGCGGCCAAAGTCGCCGCAGGCGAAAACAACGGCAAGGTCACGGTAGACGCGGGCGACGTCGCCCACTATTTGGGTCGGCGCAAACATTATCAAGACGAGATCACCGAGCGCACCGAACTACCCGGCGTTGCCATCGGCCTTGCCTGGACCATGACCGGCGGCGACATCATGTTCTTCGAAGCGACGCGCGCGCCGGGCGAAAAGGGCTTCACCCTCACCGGGCAACTGGGTGACGTGATGAAAGAGAGCGCGCAAGCCGCGCTCAGCTATATCCGTAGCCGCGCGGTCAACTTGGGCATTGACCCGGACTTCTTCCGCAAGTCCGACATCCATTTGCACATTCCGGCGGGCGCGATTCCCAAAGACGGCCCCAGCGCCGGCATTACTATGGCGACGGCGCTGGCAAGCCTGCTCACCGGGCGGCCCATCCGTCCGCTCTTGGGCATGACCGGTGAAATTACCCTGCGCGGTAAGGTCTTGCCCGTCGGCGGCATCAAGGAGAAAATCCTGGCGGCGGCGCGTTTCGGGCTGGAGACGGTCATCCTGCCCAAGCGCACCGAAGCCGATCTGGACGACGTGCCGGAGACCGTGCGTGCCAAGTTGCGCTTTATCTTGGTGGACACGGTAGATGAGGTTTTGGCGGCAGCATTGGGCGACGCGATGGGTGTCGGCAGCCCCCAGCCTGTGCCGGTGGAGGACGCTTTCCAGGTGGGGTAATCGGATAGCAAGCATCCCGTGCGCGGCGCACGCAGAATTGCATTTTTTACTGCGGTGCGCCATAATCCCAGCGGCAGGCGTATCATCACGCGTGTCGCCGGTCATGACATAACTTGTTCACTCGACACTTGTTCACTCGACGAGGAGCGATGTAAGAATTCTGTGAGTAGGAGAAAAAAATCGAATAACGGTCGTCAGGCGGCTCCCACAGCGCCTGTGCAACCGGCCAACGCCGTCGCGCCCCAGCGCCGCTGGTATAAGGTGGACCTGCATCTGCACACACCGGCTTCCCATGACTATGAGGAACCCAACGTCACCTATTTGGAGTGGATGCGAGCCGTCGCCGCCAAAGGGCTGGAAATTGTTGCCATCACCGACCACAACACGGTGGCAGGCATCGGGGCCATCCGCCGCGAAATTGAGTGGCTGGCCCAACTGGAGCGCACTAACCGGCTGACTGAGGAAGAACGACAGCGTTTGGCCGAATGGCGGGAATTGTCCAATCAGGTTTTGGTGTTGCCCGGCTTTGAGTTTACGGCAACTTTCGGCTTTCACATTTTGGGCATCTTCCCCCCGGAGACTTCCATCCGTCACCTGGAGCATGTGCTGCTCGATTTGAAGGTGCCGGCGGACAAGCTGGATGCAGGTTCCACCGAGACCGGCGCGGCGACCGATGTTCTCACCGCATATCGCACCATCCGCGCCGCAGGCGGCCTAGTCATCGCGGCCCACGCCAACAGCACCCACGGCGTCGCCATGCGCAACTTTCCCTTCGGCGGTCAAACCAAGATCGCCTATACGCAAGACCCCAACTTGGACGCCCTGGAAGTCACCGACTTGGACAAGGGGCCGCGCTCCACGGCGCGCTTCTTCAACGGCAACAAGGCTGAGTACCCGCGGCGCATGCATTGCTTCCACGGCAGTGACGCCCACCGTATCAAGGCCGACCCCAAGAATCCACGACGCCTGGGCATCGGCGATCGCGCCAGCGAATTTTTGTTGGACGACGCCAGCTTCGAGGCTATCGCGGCGCTGCTGCGTTCCAAGCAGTTCGATCGCACGCGGCCCTACCGCGCCGTTGATGCGCCGGTGGATACCCTGGCTGCGGCGCGCGAGGAAGGACCTGGTCTAACCCAGAGCTTCCACGAGTCCGCCAACCAGCGCGGGGGCAAGCTCACTGCCATCCTCAGCGACATCTGCGCCTTTGCCAACACCGCCGGCGGGGTTGTCTATATCGGCGCGGGGCCGCGCAAGACCAAGCCGCGCGGCCTGGATAACCCGACGGAGGTGGAGCAAGAAATCCTGGTGGGGCTGGACGAGCGCATTACCCCACCGCTGGAAGTCAAGTGCGACGTCCTGACTAGCCAGGGCGCCAAAGTGCTGCGCATTCAAGTTCCCAAAGGGCCGGAGCGCCCTTACTGTCTCGATGAGCAGAAGTACTACATCCGCGACGAGGCGGAGACTACGCTTGCCGTGCGCGATGAATTGGTTGCGCTGGTGCGCGAGGCGCTGGAAGAGAGCGCCGCAGGTCGCGGCGGCTCGCGCCGCGACCCCAAGCCGCGCGATCGTCGGCATCAAGGGCGCAACGAGCGGCCTGTGCTGCCCAACGGCAACGGTCGCCCGGCTCAACTCCCGGCACCCGTCGCGCCTGTGGCAAGCGCACTGCCGGTTCCTGTTGTTGCTCCCGCCGTCTCACCGCGAACGGAGCCGGCGCCCCCCACGCCCGACGATGCTTTCTACTTGCCCCAGGTTGGCGTGGAGATCGTCGCCACCGAGGAACGCAACGGCATCAAGTTTCACAGCATTCGCGACCTGCGCAACGGGCACGTGATCCACAACGTAACGCGCAAGGGCGCGCGCAAACTCTGGAGCTACGCCATCGAGCAAGTAGAGGACCATCCTCTTGATCTCAACGCGGTGACCTGGCGCGGGGACGTGGGCTTGGTCCACGTGGAGACGCGCGCCGGCAAGGTGCGCTATGACTTGGCCCTGCGCGAAAACGGCAAAGTGCGCGTCTTTTTTGGTGTCACCGAAGACGGCATGGAAGGGCGTTGGGCCGACTTCATCCAAGACGAATAGCGCCGCGCCAGGCGCGGCAGGATTCTGCCGACTGAACGGGCCGGGTCAGGGAAGGTCCCCTACCCGGCCCGCCTATTTCTCGCTCGGGAAAGCGCCCAGCACTAAATGGTTCGTTACCGGGCGATTTACCGTCCGGCAGTGTTATCCCCACGGGATGTAGATCAGCGCCACCACCGTCGCGGCCCACAGCGCACTGTTGAGCAGCAAGGGCCGGTCGCGCAGCAACAGCTCATCCGGCGCGCCGCCTTCCTTGCGCACGTGGATTAAATAGAGATAGCGCGCGATAAAATAGAGCACGAAGGGCACGGTCAACAACATGCGCCAACCCGCCAGCGCCGTGGGCGCTTCAATGGTATAGAGGGTATAAGCCACCAACGTGCTGGTGGTCACCAGGCCGATGAGTTGGTCCAACAGCGGCAAGTTGTAGTGGTCCAGGCTGGCGCGGTGATTGGCGGCTTCCCCTTCCAACAAAGTCAACTCGTGGCGCCGCTTGCCAAAGCCGAGAAAGAGCGCCAACAACGTCACACAGACATAGAGCCACGGGCTGAAGTTCGCCACATGCACCACCAACACGCCCACCACCACGCGCAGCAAAAAGCCCAACGACAGCACCATCACATCCACGATGACCACGTTTTTGAGATAGAGGCTGTAGGCAATATTCTGCGCCAGATAGAGAACGGTCACCAGCCCCACCCACGGGTTGAGCAGCAGCGCGCCGCCGATCCCCGCTGCAGCCAAGAGCAGCGCCGCCGCCAGCGCGACCCGCGGCTGCAATTGACCGCTGGGCAGCGGGCGCAGGCGCTTGCGCGGGTGCAGGCGGTCTTTCTCCATGTCCACCAGGTCGTTGAGCAGATAGACGCTGCTGGAGACCAGGCAGAAACAGACCGCGGCCCATGTGGTGCGCAGAAAGAGTTCAGGAACCAACAGCTTGCCGTCAAAGACCAGCCCGGCGTAGACGATGAGGTTTTTGGTCCACTGGCTGAGGCGCATGGTCTGGATCAGACCCCGCGCGGTGGCAATCCAGCCCGAGGAGGAGAGCGCGCCTTGTTTTTGCATGGGAGCATCATACCCGCGGCGCCGGTACAGCACCAAACCGGCGCGCATTGCAAGAGTGTGGCGCGGCGGACCCCACCCAGGCTAAGGCGGCGACAAGCGCAAGGGCGCTGCCATGCTGACGAGTCTGCGCAGAAGCATCCCTTCCGCCGACCGGGATGCTTCACGGCAAGCAGGATGACCGACGGTACTCCATATGCCTGCTGACTCGTCCCGCCCCGCCAAAGAACGGCTCGACCTGCTGTTGGTGCGCCGCGGCTTGGCTGAAAGCCGCGAACAAGCGCGGCGCCTGATCATGGCGGGTGACGTCCTGGTGGACGAGCAGGTCAGCGACAAACCGGGGCGTGCCGTGCCCGTGGACGCGTCTGTGCGCGTGCGCCGCCCGCTGCCCTATGTCAGTCGCGGGGGTGAGAAGCTGGCGGCGGCGCTGGCAGCCTTTCGCGTGCCGGTGGCAGGCTGCACTGCGCTGGATGTGGGCGCCAGCACCGGTGGCTTCACCGACTGTTTGCTCCAACACGGCGCGGCACGCGTCTTTGCTGTGGATGTGGGCTATGGGCAACTGGCTTGGAAGCTGCGCAACGATCCGCGCGTCGTGGCGCTGGAGCGTACCAACATCCGCCACTTGCATGAGTTGCCCGGCGGCGTCCTTGCCGACTTGGCGGTGATTGACGCCAGCTTTATCGGTCTCGGCCTGGTCTTGCCGCCCGTCCTGGGCCTGCTTACTCCTGTTGCGCCCATCATTGCCCTGGTCAAACCCCAATTCGAGGCGGGCCAAAGCGACGTCGGCAAGGGCGGCGTGGTGCGGGACACCAAAGTCCATGCCCGTGTCTTGGCAGAGACCTGCGCGCTGGTGGCAGCGTTGGGGCTGTACGTTGCTGGGCTAATCGCGTCGCCGTTGCTCGGCCCCGCGGGCAACGTGGAATTTCTCCTCTATGCGGCGCGCCACGCGCCTGAGCATCCCGACACGGACAACCTCGACCGACTTATCGCTGCGGCGCTGGAGCAAGCCGCGACCCTCCGCCGCGGCGCCTCCTGATTCGACCGACTCCTGATTCGACCGAACGGATGGCTGTCTGCACACGCAGCTGCGTGACGATTTGCCCCGCTCGACCTCCCGGCCTATGATTAGGAATCAAAACTATCGAGACTGGCACGCGCGGGGAACCGCGGCGGGAGCAAGCGCATGGCCCACAGCGAATTCGTCATTCAACAAAGCTGGCAATCCGACCTACGCAGTCCCCTGCGTTGGGTCTGGTCACATGTCTCGCGCAGCGGCTGGCTGCTCACCGCCATTGCTCTGGGTGCCGTCGGCAATGCAGCGCTGGCGGCATTCATTCCCTTCTTCACCGGCTACGCCTTTGATAACCTCACCGGCGACGCGCCCAACCTAAACGGGCTGCTTTGGGCGACGCTGCTGTTGGTCCTGTCGCAGGCGGTGCGCTTCGCGATGCAGCTCATGCGCAACTTCGGCAGCGAAGTGTTGGGGCAACGGCTGGAGCGTGACGCGCGCCGCGAACTCTATGCCTCGCTGTTGGGCAAGAGCATGGGTTTTCACGACCTGCGTCCTACGGGCGAGATCATGGCGCGCGCCACCAACGACGTGCGCGAGCTGGCGCTCATGATCACCCCCGGCTTCAACCTGGTCTTAGGGTCGGGCAATTTCCTGATCGTGCCCATTCTTGCCGCGCCGGGCATCCACCCTGCGCTTATCGCCACGCCCATCGGCTTCGGCATCACCTACCTGATTGCAATGGCCTTCTATCTGCGCGAACTGCGCCCCGCGACGGAGGAGGTGCGCCGCCGCTTCGGCGCCATGAATGCGCAGTTGACCGCCGCGGTAGAGGGCATCGAGACCATCAAGGGCGCGGCCCAAGAAGAAGCCGAACGCACCCGTTTCCTCGACGCGGCGCGTGCTGTGCGTGATGCCTATGTGGCGCAGGCGCGCATCGAGGCGCGTTTCTTGCCGCTGTTGCTCCTGGGGATTGCCCTGGGCTTGGGCTTCTGGCACGCGCTGGTGCTTTATGAGCAAGGCGCCATCACGGTGGGCGACATCGTCGCCTATATGGGCCTTATCGGCCTCTTTACCTTCCCCACCAACATCTCGCTTTTTGCCTATTCCCAGGTTTCCACCGGTCTTGCCAGCGCACGGCGTATCCTGGAGTTGATCACTGCCGAGACTGCGCTGGACGAAAACCGTGGCGGCTATCAAGCGCCCATGCGCGGCGACATCCGCTTCGAGGGGGTCACCTTTCGCTATGCGGTGGAGGAAAACGACGCGCGCAGCGCAGCCCAGGCCGCGCTCACCGACGTGAGTTTCCACGTGGAGGCAGGCCAAACGCTGGCTCTGGTGGGCCAAACCGGCGCAGGCAAAAGTACCGTCGCCAAGCTCATCAATCGCATCTACGACGCCGAGCGCGGGCGCGTACTCGTGGACGGTGTGGATGTGCGCGACTGGAATTTGGCCGCGCTGCGCCGTCAAATCTCCATCATCGAACAGGATATCTTTCTCTATAGCCGCACGCTGGCGGAGAACATTGCCTTCGGCAAGCCCGACGCCACCCAAGCCGAGATCGAAGCCGCAGCCCGCGCCGCTCAGGCCCACGACTTTATCCTTGCGCTGCCCGACGGCTACCGGACTGTCGTCGGCGAGCGCGGGGTGACCCTCTCCGGCGGGCAACGCCAGCGCATTGCACTGGCGCGTGCCTTCCTCACCGACCCGGCGATCCTGATCCTGGACGATTCCACCAGCGCGATTGACAGCGCAACCGAAGACCAAATCCAGCGTGCCATCGAAGCCGCCACGCGCGGGCGCACCACCATCCTCATCACCCACCGTCTGTCACAAATCCGCTGGGCGGACAAGATCGTGGTCTTGCGCCGCGGTCGCGTGGCTGCGGTGGGCACACACGACGAACTGATGGCCCAATCGCAGGCGTACCGCGATATCTTTGCGCGTCTGTAGGCGCAACGGCGCGCGCCACTTGCCGTTATGGAGATGGGCTGTAGGGTAGGATTACGCCAAAGAACTACTTCGCCACAGTCCAACAACGATCCTGGCATGGCGAGGGGAGTCAACTGTCGGGTTTCGGCCGCGAAACCGCCTGCGCCTGTCCGCGTGCCTTCGGGTTGACAGGCGCAGGTCGTTGGGTGGGTGTGGAAGCGATCCGCGCTGGGTGGGCTGTTCCGCTAGACCGGGTTCGCGACTTGCTGGCGCAGGACTGTGCGCCGTGCGACGCGCTTGGCGGTGCGATAGTAGCCCACCAGCTGGTCCATGGTGGCGCGCCAGGAGCGGCTCTGCGCGTGACGCAGGGCCTGCTCAGCCAGTTGCTCGCGATAGTCCGGGTTTTCGTGCAGACGCTGCACCAGCGGGGCCATTTGGGCGGGGTGAGCCGGGTCATAGAAAAGACCGTTGACGCCGTCCACCACCGTATCCACC
This sequence comes from uncultured Litorilinea sp., assembly GCA_937922105.1. Taxonomy (GTDB): domain Bacteria; phylum Chloroflexota; class Anaerolineae; order Caldilineales; family Caldilineaceae; genus QEUY01. The sequence continues at coordinate 4,836 of CAKZVN010000109.1, read as the reverse complement.
ACACCACCGCTGCGCGCCGCGATCACCGGCAGACGGCAAGCCATGGCTTCCAGGGCTACGAGGCCGAAGGTTTCGGTGGTGGAGGGCATGATAAAGGCATCGGCGGCGCGATAGGCGTCCACTAACTCTTGCCCGCGCAAGAAGCCGGTGAAGACCGTGGGCGTGCCGCGGAAATGGGCCTTGAGGTCTTCGTGGCTCGGCCCGCCGCCCACCATCGCCAGCCGTACGCCGGGCCGCGTAAAGAGATGCTCGCGCAGGACCTTCAACCCCTTCTCCGGCGATTGGCGCCCCACATTGATGACCAGGAAGTCGTTGGGATGACCGTCGGTGAGGCGGGCGCGCACGGCTTCATCGCGCGGGCCGGGACTGAACAGCTCGGTGTCAATGCCGCGCTTCCACCAGCGCACGCGACGGAAGCCCTGGGCGATCAGGTCCTTGCGGATCGCGGTGGAGGGGCAGAGGTTGACGTCGGCCTGGTTGTGAATCTGGCGCATATACCACCAGAGGATGGGCGCGCCGAAGCTGAAGCCATAATGACCGGCGTAGCGCGCCACGTCGGTATGGAACGAGGCCAAAATCGGCACGCCCAAGCGCCGGGCAAAGAGGATGCCGAAGGGACCCAGGAAGAAGGGGTTAACCACGTGGACAATGTTGGGGCGAAATTCCTGGAGCTTGCGCCAGACGCGCGGGCGCGGCACATTCATGCGCAGCTCCGGGTAGAAGGGGAGGGGCGGCCCACCCACGCCCACAATCTCGGCCCCGGCATACTCCGCAGGACCGCCCGGCGGGCCGAAGAGCACGACCTGATGGCCCAACTCCTGCAGGCGGCGCAGCATCAGGGTGAGGATGCTCACGATACCGTCAATCTTGGGGAGAAAGGTCTCGGTGAAGACCGCTATTCGCAAGGGTTGCTCGCCCGGATGAGTCATATGCTGCTTTTCTGCCTTCCCGGACGGTTCGCCGGAACCGTCCCTCTGTCCAGCACGTTTGTATGGGCAACGCGGGAACTACACCCCGACCAATGCCGCACCCATTGTAGCACAGGCCGCGCGGCACATTCCACTTTGACGCCGGCTTGAATGTTAACGTTCTGATCGCGTTAACAGCCTGCTGCGTTTGGCGTCCATGTGGCGATCAAGTATGCTCTACACGATGGGAATGCGCGCTAGGACGGCGTGATAACATTGACTTTTCGTTGTCGCGTGCGACGGTTGTCGCATGGGCAGCTTTTCCATGTGCAGGTGTGTAGCGGGTAGCGGTTCACCATTTCAGCAAGGAGATTCCAAGCAATGCAAGGCAAAGGCAACATTATCGTACTCGGCGGCGACGGATTTTGCGGCTGGCCCACCAGCTTGCGCCTTTCGCGCGAAGGCTACAATGTCACCATTGTGGACAACCTGTCGCGGCGCAAGATTGATGTGGAACTGGGCTGCCAGTCGTTAACGCCCATCGAGACGGTGGAGAACCGGCTGGCGGCATGGCGCGAAGTCAGCGGGCGCACCATCGAATTTCGCAACATTGACATCGCGCGCGATTACCACGAACTGCGCACCCTGTTGGTAGAGCTGCAACCGCAGACCATCATCCACTTTGCTGAACAGCGCGCCGCGCCCTATTCCATGAAGTCGCCCAAGCACAAGCGCTACACGGTGGATAACAACATTAACGGCACGCACAATGTGCTGTGCGCGTTGGTGGATGCGGGCGTGGATGCCCATTTGGTCCACCTGGGGACGATGGGTGTCTACGGGTACGGCACCGCCGGTATGAGCATTCCTGAGGGCTATCTCAACGTGCGCGTGGACATCAAGGGGCAGGAGCACGAGATCGAGATTCCCTACCCGCCCCACCCCGGCAGCATCTATCACATGACCAAGACGCTGGACGCGCTGCTCTTCTATTATTACAACAAGAATGACGGTGTGCGCATCACCGACCTGCACCAGGGGGTGGTGTGGGGGACGAACACCGACGAAACGCTGATGCACCCGGCGCTGATCAACCGCTTCGATTATGAGGGCGACTATGGCACGGTGCTCAACCGCTTCTTGGTGGAAGCAGCGGTGGGCCATCCGTTAACAGTCTATGGCACGGGCGGGCAGACGCGCGCGTTTATTCACATTCGCGACACGGTCAACTGCATCGTGCTGGCGATCCAGAATCCGCCGGCGCGCGGGGAACGCGTGAAGATTTTCAACCAGACCACCGAGACGCATCGCGTGCGCGACCTGGCGGCGCTGGTCAGCCGTTTGACCGGCGCGGAGGTCCGCACCTATATCAACCCGCGCAACGAATCGTTGGAGAACGAGCTGGTGGTGCATAACGAGCAGTTCTTGGCGCTGGGTCTCAACCCCATTACCTTGAGCGAGGGGTTGCTGGCAGAGGTGATCGAGGTGGCGAGCAAGTACAAGGATCGCTGCAACCTGAGCAAGATCATCGCGGATTCGCGCTGGCGCCGCGATATTCCGCTGGATCGCGAGGGGACGCCGGTGACGGTGGGCACACCGCCGGTGGCAGCCTAACTGATATCGCCATCCGGCAATCGAGCGGAATGCACGGCGGCGGCGAGGGGTCCCCTCGTCGCCGCCGTTGTGTTGGTCGCCCTATGCAATTGGGGATTGACATGGGGCGAATACCATGCTACAATCCGAACATTGTTTGGTAAATGATTTTGCGTTGGAATTCGAGAGGCGAACGACCGCCATGCAGGCCCTTGAAGACGATCTGAGTCCACGCGCGCGACGTTATGCGCGCACCCAGCAGGCGATCCTGGACGCTGCCCGCGCCATCATCCATGAACAGGGCGCGGATAAGCTCTCCATGCGCGCCATTGCCGACCGCATTGATTACAGCCCGGCAGGTCTGTATGAGTATTTCGGCAGCAAAGAGGAGATTATTGCCGCAGTGTGCCGCCAGGGACACCGCCTGTTGCGTCAAACGATGTTGACCGTCCCGCCGGACCTGCCGCCGGTGGAGTATCTCACCGAGATAGGGCTGGCTTATATCCGCTTTGCGCTGAGCAATCCCGACTACTTTCTACTGATGTTCACACAAACCTCTGCGCCTGCGCTGGAACCGGGCGCAGGCTTTGTGGAACATGAGATGATGGACGCGGACTCGTCGTTTCCGCTGCTGCTTCAGGGCGTGCAGCGCGCGAGGGAGGCTGGGCTGATACAGCCCCGCGCCGAGTTGAGCGTGATGGAAGCCGCGTATTCCCTGTGGGCGATCGTCCACGGCATTGCCATGTTGCGCATCACCTATCTGCGTGAGATGCCCATGGACTTTGCGCGCGCCGACCGCGCCGCGCTGGAAGCGATTGCGCGGGGGATGGCGCCGTAACCTCTTCTTTTTTTGCCTGTAACCGAACACTGTTCGAAAACAGACGGCTGTTTTTATTTGGGTGTTGTGCCGGGGATCATTGTGCCCCTCCTTACCACGAAGGGACTGTACTCATGTTGCTGCATGTGATGCCTCTGCGTCTGCGGCTGTCCAATGCCTATCTGGTGCGCGGAGAGCGTGCCATCCTAGTAGATAGCGGCAGTCCCGGCGAGGAAGCCGCCCTCCTGCGCGCGCTGGCGCGGGCAGGCGTCGCCCCGCGCGACTTGGCGCTCATTCTGCACACCCACGGGCATAGCGATCATCTGGGCAGCACAGCAGCGCTGGCAGCGGCGACCGGCGCGCCCGTCGCGCTGCATCACGGGGACGTGGACATGGCGACGCGCGGACGCAACCGCACCTTGCATCCTACCAGCCTGGAGGCGCGGCTGGTGCGGCCTTTTGTGGACGGCCCCTTTGACCCGGTGACGCCCTCGCTGGTGCTGGAGGAGGAGACCGACCTGCGCCCCTTCGGCATCGCGGGGCGCGCAATCGCAACGCCAGGACACACGGCAGGCTCCGTCTCGGTGCTGTTGGACAATGGCGACGCTATCATCGGGGACTTACTGATGGGTGGGTGGATGGGCGGGCATCTGCGCGCCACGTACCCCAACCGCCACTACTTTGTGGAGGATGCAAGACAGCTTGTGCCCAGCCTGCGTCGCGTCTTGGTCGCGCAGCCGGCGCGTTTGTGGGTGGGGCATGGCGGCCCGCTGGACCCAGCCCAGGTCATCGCCCGATTCTTTGCAGATGTTCGCGCGGGGATGGTTCACACAGGTCTATGAGTAGCTGCCCTGCGACTGATGTGATGCTCTTTTCGGTCGGCTTTGCCTATTTGCGAAAGGATTGATCACCCATGTCGAATCGTACGCGTTTGGCTCCCGCCAATTCGCTGGTGTCGGAACGTTTTCCGACGCGGTTCATTGCCATCTCGATCGGGATTTCGTGGACCTGTTGGTTTCTGGTTGCCGGCACAGGGCGCAATGTGTTCACGGATTTGGAGGTAGGGTTGATCTACGTGCTGGGCGGCTTCGGCCCGGCGATTGCAGGAATCCTCATGGTCTATGGAACCAACGACGAAGAGACCATCCGCGACTACTGGCGACGCGTCTTTGACTTCAGACGCATCGGTGCGCGCTGGTATCTGCCCATTCTGTTGCTATACCCGGCGAGTGTCTTGCTCGCTTTCGCCGTCAGCCGCACACCGTTGGACCTGACGCCCCTGCGCGATCTGCTGCAAAATCCGCCCTATTTCTTGACCACCGCCGCGTTCATTTTTCTGGTGGGGCCGTTTTCGGAGGAACTGGGCTGGCGCGACTATGCATTGGACTGGCTGCAGGCGCGTTACTCCGCGGGGGTGTCCAGTTTTATTTTGGGTGTCATCTGGTGGGCGTGGCATTTGCCGCTTGTGGCTGTGACCGGCTCCTTTCTGAACACGACCGGCAATGACCCGGTCTTTAT
>CAKZVN010000108.1 GCA_937922105.1 uncultured Litorilinea sp. | reverse complement strand
CGGTTGCGCCCGTTTGCAGCGGGGGAGGATGGTCCGCAGTGCAGTTGCCGCCCTTTTTGGCCGAGCTATTGGGGAGGTCCAACCGGGGCGTGCCTGCGCCCGGCTCGGTCAAGCTGACGCGCAAGCTCTTTTATGACTTGGCGGCTTATTGTCACGACTATGCGTTGGAACTTGCCCGACACGACCAGACGCGCGTCAGCCTCAAGCACTGTTACGAATTCAACGATTGGCTGGCAACGCTCAAGAGCTATGACCGCCTCGCCAAGCCATTGGCAGGCCTGTCGGCGGCGCGGCCGATTGCACGCTGGCAACTCATGGTGGTGGTGGGCGGATTGGGGCTGGTGGGGTTGCTGGCGTTCGGCGGGCGCATGGACCAACGCTTTTTCGCCACGCTGAGCTACGGGCTACTCTTTTCGTTGGTGGGTTTCTACTTTGTGCCGGAGCGGCTTTATGGCACAACCATCGAATTGCTGGAAGCCAAAGTCCTGCGTGTCGTGGATAGCCTGGAGCACCTGCTCTTGCACGACGACCTGGGGCTGACCGAAGCAGCCTATTTCCGGATCAAGGAAAACCTGGAGGCTGCACGGCGAGAATTGCGCCAGCAGATTGACCTCGCCCACCGCCGTTGACGCGGCATTGCCGGCGGGCGCCGTCACCGGCGAACAGAGGTCGCACATGTGGCATTGCGTGCGGTTTGTTGGTGCGAGCCGCGACTTCGTCCACAATGCGGATCGGGCGCGTTTGGGCAGGCGGTCGTTGCCTCGCACACTGCGCGCCCCCCCTGTGGCATGTAATAAACTGCCTGCAAAGGGCCGGGGGAAGCGCTCCCCGGCCCTTGTTGCGTGCCGATTCGTCTCCAGGGCGGGGTCTATAGCCCCAAGTAGGCCTCGATGATGCGGCTGTCGTGGAGCAACTCGTCCGCGGTGCCGCTGATGGAGATGCGCCCTGTCTCCAGCACATAGGCCCGGTTGGCGACTTGCAGCGCTGCCTGCGCGTTTTGCTCCACCAAGAGAATGGTTGTCCCCTGCTCTTGGTTCAGCCGCCGGATGATGTTGAAGATTTCCTCCACCAACAGTGGGGCCAAGCCCATGGACGGCTCATCCAACAGCATGATGCGCGGCTGCTGCATGAGCGCGCGACCGATGGCAAGCATCTGCTGTTCACCGCCGGAAAGCGTCCCGCCCGGTTGGCGCACACGCTCGCGCAGGCGCGGGAAGAGCGTGAAGACATTCTCCATGCGCCGGGCAATTTCGTGCTTGTCGCGCAGAAGATACGCGCCCATCTCCAAGTTTTCCAGCACGGTCAACCGTGGAAAGACCCCACGGCCCTCTGGCACATGCCCAATCCCGGCTTCCACCACCTTGTGGGGTGGGATGTTGGTCATGGGCTTGCCCTGTAAGAGGACTTCGCCGCGGCGCGGGTGTAGGATGCCGGAGATGGTGCGCAGCGTAGTGCTCTTGCCCGCGCCGTTGCTGCCGATCAAGGTGACGATCTCGCCCTGGTTGACCTCCAGCGAGATGCCTTTGAGCGCGTGAATCTGACCGTAATAGGTATGGACTTCGCGAAGCTCCAACAGCGCGCTCATGCCTCACCTCCCACGGCGGCGGCCCGCTCGTCGTGGAGTTGCGCTTGGCGCCCCAGATAGGCCTCGATGACGCGTTGGTTCTTGCGCACCTCGGCGGGTCCCCCCTCGGCGATCTTTTGACCATAGTCAATCACCGTGATCCGCTCGGAGATGCCCATGACCACCTTCATGTCGTGCTCGATGAGGAGCACCGTCACGCCTACGTCATCGCGCAGCCGGCGAAAGAGGCGCATGGCTTCCTCGGTCTCGCTGGGGTTCATGCCTGCGGTCGGTTCGTCCAGCAAGATGAGGCGCGGCTTGGCTGCCAGCGCGCGCGCAATCTCTACCTTGCGCTGTTGTCCATAGGGCAAATTGCGCGCGATCAGGTCGCCGGTGCCGGGGGGCAGGTCCACATAGCGCAGGAGCCGTCGTGCCTCAGCGCGCGCTTGCTCCTCTGCCTCGCGGAATTGCTTGGTCCGCAAGACCGCGCCCAGGGCATTGCTGGCGCGCAGCTGTGTGTGCGCGCCCACCAAAATATTCTCCATCACCGACATGTTGGGAAATAGGCGAATGTTCTGGAAGGTGCGGCACATGCCCAGTGCGGTGATCTGGTCCGGGCGTCGCCCGCCGATGGAATGCCCGTTGAAGCGCACCTGCCCTTCGTCAGGTTTGTAGATGCCGGTGATGATGTTGAAGAGTGTCGTCTTGCCCGCGCCGTTGGGTCCGATGATGCTCTCGATGCGCCCCGACATGAGTGTAAAATCCACGTTGTTGACCGCCACCAAACCGCCGAAACGTTTGGTCACCCGCGTCAATTGCAGCAGCGGCTCGCTCATGCGCGTGCCTCCGCTTCTTCGTGCTCGTGCATCTCCATCTTGCGGCGCTGCGAGGGGATGATGCCTTCCGGTCTGAAGATCATCATGATGATCAGGATCAAGCCGAAGACCAACCGTTGATAGCGTGCCGGGTCCAGCTGGTTGGGCAGCTGTGACCACGGGATGCCCAAGATCGGGATGACGCCCGTGCCCTGGCGCAGGCGGCTCAGCTCCAGCGACAAGGTCTGCAAGAAGTCAATATTGAGCAGCGTCACCACCGCAGCCCCCATGATGACGCCGGGGATGCTGCCCAGCCCGCCCAGAATCACCATCACCAGCACGCTGATGGACGCGATGAGCGAAAAGGTCTCCGGGCTGACAAAGGTGCGGTTGGCGGCGAAGACCACCCCCATGGCGCCGGAAAAGGACGCGCCGATGGCAAAGGCTGCCAGCTTGGTGCGTACTAGCGGGATGCCCATCGCGATGGCTGCGGTCTCGTCTTCGCGGATGGCGGTCCATGCACGACCGAGCTTGGAATCCTCCAGCCGTTTGGCGACCACAATGGTCACGATCAAGATGACCAACGCCAGGCCGTAGAAGAAGAAGCCGTAGATATCCCCGACGCTGACGTTGCGTCTGGCGATGCCGCTTAACCACTCCAGCATGGCGGGGCTGGTCAAGAAGCCGGGCAACTCCGGGCGCTGGATGGGGGTGATGCCTTGCGGCCCGTTGGTGAGGTTGATAGGCTTGTCCAGGTTGTTAGCCAAGACGCGAATCACCTCCCCGAAGCCGAGGGTAACGATAGCCAAATAGTCGCCGCGCAAGCGCAGCACCGGTGTGCCCAACAGGATGCCGGTGATGGCGGATACGCCGATGCCCAGGAAGAGAAAGAGCCAGAAGAGGTTGGCGTCGAAGGGGAAATCGGGGCGAACTTGCTGCGCGCCTGCCACAGAGTTGAGGTTGTAGAGCTGTTGCGAGCCGTAGAAGGCCCACAGATACGCGCCTACGGCATAGAACGCAATGTAGCCCAAATCCAGCAGCCCGGCAAAGCCCACCACGATGTTCAGGCCCAGGGCCAGCGTGGCGAAGACGCAGATCTGAAAGCCGATCTCCAACAGGAAGGGGTTGCTGATGCCCAAGAACGGCACCAAAATGCCCAGCACCACCCCGGCATAGGCGAGTTTGATCACAGGGCGCTGGGGCATGTAGTAGATGAACAACAGCCCCGCCAGAAACAGCACGCGCCATTGCAGCGCGCGCGGAGCCGTGGTCACCAAGTAGGTGGTGCCGGCGATGTAAAGCAGGACGAGCACCGGCCAAATCGGGCTGTGGGTGAGGCGGTGCCAAAGGCTGTGGAGCAAGCCGCTGGGCGCTGTGGATGCAGTCATGGACGCCCTCCTAGGCTTTCTGGCCCACGGTCTGCCCAAGCAGACCCGACGGCTTGAAGATCAAGATGGCGATCAGAATAGCAAAGGCAAAGATGTCCTTGTACTCTGCGCCGAACGCGCCGCGCGTGAAGATGGAAAGATAAGACGCGGCAAAGGATTCCAGCAGCCCCAAGACGATGCCGCCCAGCATGGCGCCGGTGATGTTGCCGATGCCGCCCAGCACCGCGGCGGTAAAGGCCTTGAGACCGGGCAAGAAGCCCACGAAGGGGTCCACGCGCGTGAAGCGGAAGGCGAAGAGGGCGCCCGCCGCGCCGCCCAGCGCGCCGCCCACCAAGAAGGTGATGGCGATGATGGCATTGACGTTGATGCCCATCAGGCCCGCAGTGCGCTGGTCTTGCGCCACGGCGCGGATGGCCTTGCCGACTTTGGTGGCATTGACCAGATAGTTCAGCCCCACCAGCATCATCAAGGCAACGACGATCATGATAATGGCTTTGTACTGGATGGCGACATCCAGGGCGCGTCCGTCCAAGTCTACAGTGAAGAGGGTAAAGCGTTGGGTAAAGGGGCCGAAGGTCGGAAACGAGCGATAGAAATCGCCGTTGATGGAACTCTGTAAGAAACGCATGGTGTCTTGCAGAAAGAAACTCACACCGATGGCTGAAATCAGCGGGATGAGGCGGGGGGAGCCACGCAAGGGGCGATAGGCGACCCGCTCCACCGAGACAGCCAACAGGCCGGAGACCACCATGCCGGTCAAGACCGCCAAGACAACATAAGCCAGCGCGGTGATGTCACCGATATCGGTCAACATGCCGCGCAGGCGCATAAAGATGAGAATCTCCACGCCGGCAAATGCGCCGAACATAAAAATCTCGCCGTGGGCAAAATTGATGAACTCCAGCACGCCGTAGACCATGGTATAGCCCAGCGCGATGGTGGCATAGACGAAGCCGAGGGTGATGCCGTCAATCAAGACCTGGGGCAACAGGACATAGGTGATTTGCACCAAGTCCATGTCTGTGCGCGTGCCGCGCAGCAGATAGGCAGCAGCAATGACGACAAGCGAGACGGCCACACTGCTCCCGGTGACGAACAGAAGCAGTTGACCAAGCGGGCGCAGGACGGCTTCCAGCGCATTGGTCCTGGGTAGGTTCATAGGGTTGGTTCCTGTCGGGTGATGCGCGACGGCGCAACGCATCGGAGCGATGACGGCAAACCGGACCGGAGCGAGGTCATGCGCCGGTTCGGTGCTTGGCGTGCGGCTAGCCGAACTCTTGCACCGAGTTGCTGTGATGTGGCGCAGCCGGTCATTTCATCTGCCCCAGAGTAGAACAGTGCAGGTTCTTCGTGGTCTGAAGAACCTGCACTGTCTTGGGTCCGATGGAGCTACACGAGCTTATTCCGACGGCGCCGCAATGTCCAACGACTTCACCAGTTCGTTGTTGTTCCAGTCTGCGGGGTCCGCGGAGCCGACCTGCAACACGAAGTAGGTGGCGACGGTCTTGTCCCCCTTGCTGTTGAAGGTGACGTTGCCGGTGATGCCAGGGTAGTCGGTGGTGGCGCGCACGGCCTCCGCGACCTGGGCGCGGGTGGGCAGGTTGCCACCGTTGGCCGCAATGGCGCGCTCGATGCCGTCAATGCAGACGCCCATGGCGTCATAGCCCTGGGCTGCGAAGGGCTGGACTTGCTCGCCGAAGCGGACCGTGTAATCGGCAATGAACTGCGCGGTAGCCGGATAGACGTTGGCTGGGCCGGCGACCGAGCTGTAGTACATGCCCACCACTGCGTCACCGCCCAAAGTCGCCAACTCGGAGCTGTCCATGCCGTCCGGTCCCATGAAGACCGCGGTCACACCCTTTTCACGCGCCTGGCGGAAGAAGATACCGGCCTGGCTGTAGATGCCGCCAAAGTAGACCATCTCGGGGTTGGCCGCGATGATCGGGGTAATGATGCTGTCGAAGTTGGCCTGTTCCTCAGTGCCCTCGAAGCCCAGCACGGTCATGCCGGAGGCCTCGGCAGCCTGGCGGAAGAATTCCGCCACGCCCTGCCCGTAGGAGGTCTTGTCGTGCAGGATGTAAACGCTCTTGATGCCCAGTTCCTGCGCGGCGAACTCTTGGCCCACCACGCCCTGGATGTCGTCGCGACCGACGATGCGGTTGATCTCCGGGTAGCCGCGCTCGGTGATCAGCGGGTTGGTGTTAGCCGGGGAGACCGCTGCCAGGTTGGCGTTGTGATATTCCTCCATGGAGGGGATCATGACGCCGCTGTTCAGATGGCCCACGAAGCAGAGAATTTCCGGGTCGGCGACAATGTTCTTGGCATTGGCGACGCCGATGTCCGGGGTCGCTTGGTCGTCGAAGGGCACCAGTTCCAGGGTGAAGCCCATCGCCGCCAAGTCCCCGCCCAGTTGCTCCATGGCGAGCTGCGCGCCGTTCTTGATGGCGACGCCCAAGACCGACTGCGGGCCGCTGAGCGGCGTCTGCGTGGCGATCTTGATCACCGTGCCGCCGGGAGCCGGGGCTGCAGGCTCCTGTGCGGGCGCGGTAGTGGCGGCTGCGGCAGGTGCCGCCGGAGCTGCGGGCGCAGCGGGCGCTGCCGGGGCGGGCGCCGCCGCCGGCGCACACGCAGCAAAGACCAACGTGAAGATCATCAGAAAGGTGACTGCCATGATCCTGCGGGACATCTGTGGTCTCCTTGCTCAATCCAGGTCGAATACGTTGGGTACAATGATACAAGTACCAATCATACAAGTACAACGAATGGGTTGCGAAACGTTTCTGTCTACTCGTTTGTGCTGCGCGCGTCTGAAGTCAAAAGGCCTGCAAGGTGCTTTGCAAGCAGTTACGCACAAAACCGGCCCGCGCCATTTTGTGTGCAACATTTGTACAACTCCTGGCGGAGAAGTTGGCAAAAGTATAAAGGGTGGGCCGTACATTTGTCAACCTTGCGCGACGGCGCCACCCGGTGCGCGGCCAAGTTCCGGCTGCGCTGTGGTATACTCGAGCTATGACCAGTTCCGTTGCCGCCCAGCGCACCGCCGCCGTCCCTCTGCTGGACGCGCTGCTCACCGCGCAGAGCCGCCACAGCCTCTTTCCGCCCCCTGCCGATGCGCCTCATGGGGTCGTCGTGGGGGTGAGTGGGGGCCTGGACAGCGTCTGCCTGCTCCACGCGCTGGCGCAACTTGCACCCATGTGGCGCCTGGCGTTACATGTCGCCCATGTGGACCACGGGCTGCGCGCCGATTCAAGCGACGATGCCACCTGGGTCGCGACCCTGGCACACACCTACGGCTTACCCTTTCACCTGCACCGGCTGGACGGTACGCTGCTTCTGGCGGACGCAGCGGGCGTTGAGGCTGCGGCGCGGCAGGCGCGCTACGCCGCGCTGGCACGGATCGCCTGTGCGATTGGCGATGCGGACCTGCCGGCGACGGTTGCCGTCGCCCACCACCAGGACGACCAAGCCGAAACCGTCCTCATGCACCTGATCACCGGGAGCGGTTTGTCGGGCTTGGGTGGGATGCCCTGGGTCGCGCATCTGGACCAGACAGGTGAGCATGGTCGCGGGCCGGTGCGTCTGGTGCGCCCTTTCCTGGGCGTCAGCCGCGCCGAGTTGGTCGCTTATGCCACGCAGCACGGCCTGATGTGGCGCGAGGACCCCACCAATCGCGACCCGGCGCGGCTCCGCAACCGGATCCGCCATCAGGTGCTACCCTTGCTCGCCACGCTCAACCCCGGCGTAACGCACACATTGGCGCGTAGCGCCGAATTGCTGGCTGCCGAAGCCGACCGCGCTGCCCGTCTGGATGCTGCCGCGCTGGACGCGCTCACCTGCGAAGCACACATCCCGGAGCGCATCGTCCTGGACTGGCAGGGGGTGCTGGCAAGCCACCCCGCCACGCGTCGCGGGGTCGTACGGGCGGCGCTGGCGCGCCTGGGCGCGGACTTGCGCGCGACCGGCGCGGACGCCATCGCGCGCCTCCTCGACGACGCGCAGCGCCGTCCCGGCGCGGGCGGGCCGTATCCCTTGCCCGGTGGCTTGGCGTGGACGTTGCTTGCCGGCGACGGTGCAGGACCTCGGTTCAGTCTGCACCGAGCCGGCGCGCTGCCGTGCGCCCCGGCGCACCCCACCCTCCCCCCCGGCTTCGATGGCGCAATCCCGGTCGAAGGCACGCTGGCGGTAACGCCATCTTGGCAACTGAGCAGCGCTCTGCTGCCGCCTGCTACGTTACCGGAGCGCGACCGACTGCGCGCCGCCCCCTGGTCTGCCTATCTGGATGCCGACGCCGCCGCGGAGTTGCGGCTCACCACGCCCGCAGCCGGGATGCGCCTGGCGCCACTGGGGATGCACGGCAAGCGACGCACGCTGGGCGACATCTTCACCGACCGCAAGATCGCGCCCGCCTTGCGCGCGATGTGGCCCGTTGTGGCGCGCAAGGCGGATGGAGAGGTGATCTGGTTATGCGGGCTGGCAATTTCGCACCATGCCCGTGTCCATGCCGGCACCGCGCAGGTGCGCCGGTTGGTCTGGAGCCGGCCGGTGGGGACGGAGGCCTAGCCAATCGCCATGCGTGCCAATGTCAAGCCGTTGACCCACTGGATTATCTACAAAGGTTATACAGTTCGTTTTACGCGCCGCGGGGCCGACACGGTTGCCGGTTGGTTGACCACGCCCGACGGTCCGCTTGCCTTTGAGTATGACGCCCAGGCGCAGGTGATTCACTTGCCTGACCGCCGCATCGCCATCAATCAATACGGTTGGGAAGTGGAGTCTACCGCCACATCCCCATCGTCCACACCCGGCGCAGCACCTTCGACTGAATCAGGCGCTGCGCACCCTGAACCATAGCCCATGCCTCACGCTAGTTTACCGCCCATTGTGCTGAAGCCGGGCCGCGAGAAGCCGGTCATCCAACGCCATCCCTGGGTCTTCAGCGGCGCAATCCAGCGCATCCCCACCGAGTTGGAGGATGGCGCGATCGTCGAGGTCACCGACAGCGCAGGTCATTGGCTGGCGCGCGGTTATCTGAACCGGGCCAGCCAGATTCAGGTGCGGTTGTTGACTTGGCAGGCGGATGAGACCATTGACCAGGCCTTTTGGGCGCGCCGGTTGCGCGCGGCGGTGGCGCAGCGGGAACCGCTTTTGGCGCGCGCAGAGACCGACGCCTGCCGCTTGGTCCACGGCGAAAACGACTATCTGCCCGGCTTGATTGTGGACCGCTACGGCGAGGTGCTCGTCCTGCAAGCCGGCACGCTGGGGATTGACCGCTGCAAAGCGGAGTTGGCCCGCCTGCTGCTGGAGATTACCGGCTGTCGTACTGCGCTGGAGCGTAGCGACTTGGCGGCGCGACGGCTGGAGGGCTTGGAGCACGCCCACGGACTATTGGCAGGCGAGCCGCCCCCCGCCGAGATCGTCTTGCGCGAGGGCAGGCTGCACTTCGTGGTGGACTTGGCGAGCGGGCAAAAGACCGGCTTTTATATGGACCAGCGCGACAATCGCCGTCGCGTCGCGGCTTATTGCCGGGGCGCGCGCGTGCTCAACGGCTTTAGCTATACCGGGGCTTTTGCGGTCCATGCGCTGGCTGCCGGCGCGGCACATGTGATCAATGTTGACGAGAGCGTTGCCGCGCTGGAGTTGGGCGAAGAAAATTTGCGGCGCAACGGCTTCGATCCCGACCACGTCGCCGACAGCATCGCAGGCGACATCTTCCGCATCCTGCGCGATTGGCGTGACCAGGGGCCGCCCGGCGGGCTGTTCGATGTGGTCATCCTGGACCCGCCCAAGTTCGCGCAAAGCCGCCAACATGTGGAACGCGCGCTGCGCGGCTACAAGGACATCAATCTGCTGGGCCTCCACCTGCTCAAACCGGGCGGTATCTTAGCGACTTTTAGTTGCAGCGGGCTGGTGGATGCCGATCTCTTTCAGAAGGTGGTCTTCGCCGCGGCGATAGACGCGGGCCGCGATCTCCAAATTTTGGAGTGGCTCCACCAAGCTCCTGACCACCCAGTTGCTGTCACCTTTCCCGAGGGCGCCTACCTCAAAGGCTTGCTCTGCCGCGTTGTGGATTAAAGCGAACCGAACCGGACGTATCCGCCATTATGTGCCCTGACCTTACTGACCCGACCGACCAGTTCTTCCACGCATTCATCGCTGCGCTGGCGCACGATCTGCGCGCGCCCCTACCGGGACCGCGCGCCCAGTTCAGCATGGCCCCGCGCCCGCAAGCGGGGGCGCTCCCCGGCGACCAACCCGGCCCTGACGCCCGCCGCAGCGGCGTACTGTTGCTTTTCTATCCCCACGCCGGTGAGATTTACTTCCCGCTGATCCTGCGCCCCACATATGACGGCGTTCACAGCGGGCAGGTGGGGCTGCCCGGCGGTGGGCAGGAGGCACAAGACGCCGACCTGATTCACACCTCGCTGCGCGAGGCGCACGAAGAGATCGGCGTCGCGCCGGAGATTGTCCGCATCCTCGGCGCGCTCAGCCCCCTTTACATCCAGCGCAGCAATCGGCTGGTCTTGCCCGTGGTGGGCTGGACCCCGACGCGCCCTCTCTTTCGCCCTGATCCCCATGAAGTGGCGCTTCTGATCGAAGCCCGTTTGGCCGAGTTTCTCGACCCGGCGACACGTCGCGAAGAGATATGGCAACTGGCCGATCGCCGCGCGGCTGTGCCCATCTTCGGCGTGCAGAATCAAACCATCTGGGGCGCAACCGCCATGATCCTGGGCGAGCTATTGGCCTTGCCCACGTTGAGTCGCTTAGCGACCGTGCCTCGCGTCCCAGGCTGATCGCGCCGGTTCGCACGGCGAGCCTTCCTTCGCTGCCCGATTTGGCCGCGCCCGCGGCACATGGTACGATCCGCGTCGTCATGAACCGTTACTGTAGGTCTCGTCCAACCAATGTATTCTCGCACGGGCCGGCGCTTCATGCGTCCGTTGCCACAGCCCTGGTCTCGCTGGTCGCTTGGCTGGCGTTGGCAGCACCGGCGCGTGCCCAAAGCGCAAGCGACCCGCTGGTGCTGGCGTTTTACTATGCCTGGTTCGACGAAAATACTTGGACTTACGACAAACTCAGCGATTTGCCTGCCGAGCCGTATGTCAGCCGGGACCGTGGCGTCATGGGACGCCACATCGACCAGGCCCGCCGCGCCGGCATTGACGCGCTGTTGCTGGCGTGGTATGGGCCGGGCGGCGGTCCCAACCAGACCGAGACCAACCTGAGCGCCATGCTGGACGAGGCCCAGGCGCGCGGCTACAAAATCGGCGTGCTCTTCGAGACGACGTCCCCGTTTTTCGGCAGCACCGGTGACGTCACAGCGGCGTTGCAACACCTTTTGTCCACCCATGCCAACCACCCGGCCTATTTGCGCGCCGACGGACGCCCGGTCATCTTTTTTTGGCGACCGGCACGCTTCGGCCTGGAGAGCTGGCGCGCCATCCGTAGCCAGGTAGACCCCAACTACGGTTCGCTCTGGATCAGCGAAGGGGTGGACACCTCCTACCTGGCGGTCTTCGATG
>CAKZVN010000107.1 GCA_937922105.1 uncultured Litorilinea sp. | reverse complement strand
CCAGTCGTTGGAAGATGACCTCGCCGTTGATCTTGACCGCGGGGCCGTCCAGCGTGACGCTGCGCAGCCCGGCGTAGGCGGCGACTTGGTCCACCACCGCGCCCTCGGCGTCCAGCACCTGGAGGGTCAAGTCGTAGAGGTGCGGGTCCGCGGGCGACCAGAGCCGTCGCCGCGCGGCGGGGATGGGCAGGTCCAGCATGGGGGTAAAGTCGCTGGTTGCCGCGGTCTCGGCGCAGCAGACTTCGCCCGCAGTGTCACTGAGGATGGCGACCACGCGTTGGCCCGCCTGCGCGCCGCGCAGGGGAATCTCCAGCCGGAAGCGACTGCCCGCTACGTCGGGCGTGATGCGCGGGCGTTGGATCGCGGTGGCGGGAACCGGCTCCAGCCATACTGTCTGCCAGATACCGGTGGTGCGCGGGTAAAAGACGCCGCGTGGGGCATAGTCGGTGACGATCTGCTTGCCGCGCGGCTGCGGTCCCTGGGCCGAATCGCGTGCCCGCACGACGATGGTGATGGGTTCGCCCGGCACAGCAACCCGGCGCAGGTCGCAGGTAAAGGGCGTGAAGCCGCCGCGGTGACGCCCGACTTCCACACCGTTGACCCAGACCGTGGCGTCGTAGTCCACGGCTTGGAAGTGGAGCAGGACATGGCGACCGGCCCACGCCGCGGGCACGGTAACCGTGCGCCGATACCAGACCGCGGGCATGAAATCTTGGTGATCAATGCCGGACAGGGGCGATTCGGGGCAGAAGGGGACGACGATGCGCTGGGCTAGTTCGCGCGTCAACAGGCCGCGGGCCAAGCCGCTGTCACCTGCGTCAATCTCGAATTGCCAGGGGCCATTGAGACAGAGCCAATCGTCGCGACGAAACTGGGGCCGGGGATACTCGGCGCGTGGGACGGACATGCTTCCCTCCGGATGGCGCACCAGGGTGCGCTGGGGTTGTCGGTGGATACTGGGGTAGCGTGTTGGGGATGGTTGCATCGCTTCACCACCCCCGACCGCTCTTAGTATACCCTATGCCCGCCCAATTGCTGCGCGGCTACTTGCCCTCTTTGGCGCGCTTGGCGGCGCGCTGGCGAATCTCGTGGCGCAGTTCTTTCTTGCGCAAGCGCAGCGCCACGGGCGTCACCTCCAAGAGGTCTTCGTTGGAGAGATACTCGATGGCGTCGTCCAGCGAGAGCCGGCGCATGGCGTTCAGCCCGTCGTTGTCCTGCTTGGGCTTTTCGCGGAAGTTGGTCAATTGCTTGGTCTTACACACGTTGACCACCAGGTCTTCGTCGCGGATGTGCTCACCCACGATTTGGCCTGAATAGACCTCGTCGCCCGGCTGGACAAAGAACGTGCCGCGCTGGGACAGCTCGCGCAGGGCGTAGCTGGTGACCGTACCTGTTTCCAGCGCCACCAGCGAGCCGTGGGTCTGGGTGTCAATGTCACCCTGATACGGCTCGTAGCCGTGGAAGAGCGTGTGGAAGATGCCCGTGCCGCGCGTGGCGGTGAGGAAAGGCTGGCGGAAGCCCAACATGCCGCGCGTGGGGACCAGATATTCGCAATAGACTGTGCCGTCTTCGCCGTAGCGGATGTGGTCCATGCGCCCGCGACGCACGCCCAGCATCTCGGTGACTGTGCCCAGGTAGTCGTTGTGGACTTCCAGATAGAGCATCTCCATCGGCTCCAGCAGACCCTCGTCACTGTTGCGGAAGATGACTTCCGGGCGGCTGACCGCAAACTCGTAGCCTTCGCGGCGCATGGTCTCGATGAGGATCGCCAAGTGGAGTTCCCCGCGCCCGGAGACGATGAAGTTGTTGGCGGTGTCGGTCTCCTCGACGCGCATGGCGACGTTGCGCTCCAACTCGCCGAAGAGACGGGCGCGCAGGTGGCGGCTGGTTAAGAATTGCCCCTCGCGCCCGGCGAAAGGCGAATCGTTGACGCTGAAAGTCATGCGTACCGTCGGCTCTTCCACCGAGATGGGCGGCAGCGGTTGCGGGTCGTTGGGGTCGGTCAAGGTGTCGCCGATGCCTACGCCCTCGATGCCTGCCACTGCGACGATGTTGCCCGCTTGCACTTCGTCCACTTCCATGCGTTTGAGGTCGCGGAAGATATAGAGTTGGCTGATCTTGCCGGGGCGTTGCTCGCCGCCGGCGGTGACTTGGAGGATGGTCTGCCCGGTGCGCAAGGTGCCGCTGCTCAGCCGCCCCACCGCGATCTTGCCCACATAGGGGCTGAACTCCAGGGTGGTGACCAGGAGTTGGGGCGGGCCGTCCATGCGCACGGTGGGGCCGGGCAGATAGTTCAGGATGGTGTCGAAGAGCGGGCGCAGGTCCGGGGCCAAGTTGTCCGGTTCAAGACCGGCGCGACCCTCCAGGCCGATGGTATAGACCACCGGGAAGTCGGCCTGCTCCTCGTCCGCGCCCAGGTCAATGAAGAGATCGAAGGTGGCATTGACGGCATAGTCGGGGCGGGCCGCGGGGCGGTCCACTTTGTTGATGACCACGATGGCTTTGAGGCCCTTGTCCAGCGCCTTGCGCAGGACGAAGCGCGTCTGGGGCATGGGGCCTTCCACGGCATCCACCAAGAGGAGGACACCGTCTACCATGTTCATGACGCGTTCCACTTCGCCGCCAAAATCGGCGTGCCCCGGCGTATCCACCAAGTTGATGGTGACACCGTTGTAGACGATGCCGGTGTTCTTGGCGAGAATGGTGATCCCGCGCTCGCGCTCCAGGTCGTTGGAGTCGAGCACGCGCTCAGCCATTGGCTGGTTGCTGCGAAAGACATTGGTTTGGCGCAACATGCCGTCAACCAGTGTGGTCTTGCCATGATCGACATGCGCGATGATGGCGATATTGCGAATATCGGCGCGGGTGCGATACTCCCCGGCGGGCGGGGCGCTCGACACGGCGCTCTGGGTCGTGGTCAGTTCAGCAGTCGGTTGTGCCATGATTCCCTCGCACACAAAACTGCCCGGCCTTCCCTGTTCGGTGTGGACCGGGCAGCAACGTTCGACAGCGTGCATTATAGGCGCAAAGGGCGTGCGCCCGCAATTCGGCGCGGGCACGGACGCGCGCGGACGCCCCTATCCCTTTAGACCGGTGGTGACGATACCCTGGACAAAGTATTTTTGCGCCACAAAGAAGAGAATTAGACAGGGCAACGCCACCATCAACGCCGCGCCCATGAGCAGATGGTCCTGCGGTCGCGAGACCACCGCGGAGCCGCCGGCAAAGGTGCTTTGTAAATAGCGTAGTCCCACTGCCAGGACATATTTGGACTCGGTGTTGAGGAAGATCAATGGACCGAGGAAATTGTTCCAGTTGGCGATGAAACTGAGTGTGGCGACGGTGGCGATAGCCGGTTTGCACAGCGGCACAATGATCTGCCATAACACGCGCCAACTGCTGGCCCCGTCAATCTTGGCCGCCTCGTCCAAGTCGAGCGGAATACTCATGATGAACTGGCGCAGGAGGAAGATATTGAATGCGCCGCCGCCGAACCATGCCGGCACAATCAATGGGTGATAGGTGTCAATCCAGCGAAACTCTTTGAAGAGCAGATAGGTAGGGATGAGCGTTACTTCCACCGGCAGCATCATGGTCGCCAGCGTGACGAAAAAGAAAGCCTCGCGCCCAGGCACGCGGAAGCGGGCAAAACCGTAGGCCACAATTGTCGCCGAGAGCACCGTGCCGATCAAAGACATGACGGTGACATAGGTGGTGTTGAGAAACCAACGCCCGAAGGGGACGACCGTCCACACTTCCACATAATTCTTGATAAATTGTGGATTGTCCGGCCAGAAGGTGGGCGGGTAGCGGTATAGCTCGTTGATGTTCTTGCCCGAACTGACCACGGTCCAGAAGAAGGGACCCATGGAGAGCACCGCGCCGATGATGACCAGGAGATAGACTAGGGTGCGCGTCGTCAGGGTATTCAGGCGAATGGAGGCTGTGCGCGAGGGACGCGCAGGCTGGAGGACATGTTGGGCCATGTTAGCGCGCTCCTGCATAGAACACCCACCGACCCGAGAATTTGAATTGCAAGTAGGTCAGCAGGAAGAGAATCAGGAAAAAGAGCCAGGCCAGCGCGGAGGCATAACCCATGTCGAAACTGACAAAGGCGTTCTGATAGATGTGCAATGAGATGAACCAGGTGGCACGCGCCGGACCGCCTGCGGTGGAGATGAAGGCGACCTCGAAGGTGCGCAGAGCAAAGATGATGCCCAACACCAAGTTGAAAAAGATGGTGGGCGTGATCATGGGCAGGGTGACGTTCCAGAACTTGTCCCAAGTTCCTGCGCCGTCAATCTCTGCGGCTTCCAACATCTCTTTGGGCACGTCCTGCAACCCTGCCAAGAAGATAATCATGCGTGAGCCGCCGACACTGGCCCAGAGGGTGACCAGCACCAGCGCCGGAATCGCCCACGTTGTGCTGGCTAACCAGCCCGGCCCCTGGATGCCGATCTGGGCCAACAGGTAATTGACTAGCCCTACGTCCGGGTTAAGCATCCAGCGCCATAGCAGCGCTGCCGCTACCAACGGGGTGAGCGTGGGCAAGAAATAGAAGGTGCGCCAGACAGTGGTGGCGACCAGCTTCTGGTTGAGCAAAATTGCGATGAGCAACGAGCCGATCATCGCCAGCGGCACGGAGAGCAGCGCAAAGTAGAAGGTGCGGATGATCGAAGGGATGAATAGACTGTCTTTGGTAAAGGCGAAGATGTAATTGTTCAACCCGATGAACTGGGGCGGTCGCAAGACATTGTACTTGGTTAAACTCAGGTAACCGGACGCAATCAGCGGTCCGGCTACAAAGACCGTGAAACCGATGATCCAGGGCGAGAGATAGAGGATGCCCTCGATGGCTTCGCGACGCTGCATGGGGGACCAGCGACGCCGGCGCTTGCTCTCCGGCGCAGCGACAGCGGCGGATTGGGTGGCAGGCTGTACACTCATAGGATGGCTTTCCGCTGGGGAGGGGACGCAGAGCGCGTCCCCTCCCATGCATAAAGGTTAGGCCGGTTCCTTGTCCAACACTTCTTGGCAGAGCATCTGGATCTGTTCTGCGGCTGCCTGCGGTTGCAGTTCGCCCAGCTCCAACAGATCATAGGCCTGCTGATAGGCTTGGTCGAACTCTTCGCCACGGAAGTTCGCCACCAGGTAGTCCGGTTCGATGTTGTCCATGATGGGCTTGAGCTTGCGATAGGTGGGGGCACTTTCGTAAATGCGCTCGTCGGCCCAGACATCGGCGCGGGCAATGGGGCCTTTTTGCCCCTGTACCAGCGCCTGCACGTTCATCTCCTTACCGCAGAACCAGGTTAGCGCCTTGAAGGCCTTGTCCGGGTTCTTGCTGGCGGTCGTGATGCCGAAAACGTGTTCGTTGAGCATGCTGCGTCGAGCATCACCGCGGTTGACTACCGGTGTCAACACAAACCCAATCTCGAAATCGGTGAAGGTAGCTGGGTAGATCTGGATACGGAAAGGCCAGATATCCACGGCGAGGACCTTTTGCCCGCCGAAGAGCTCCGGCGCGTTGATGGCACCGGCTGCGGGCGAAGGCGACACCTTCCAGGTATTCATGAGATCGTAGTTGAACTTGAGCGAGGCAATGAACTCGTCGGGCGTATCCATGAAGGTGGCACGCGTGCCGTCGGCGCTGGTGGGTTCGACACCCCACTGGCGCAGATAGGGGGCGCCGCCGAAGCTGCCGCCACGATCGGCCCGGTAATAGCCGAAGTGGTCGGCGTTGGTCCCAGCTTGCGCCCAGTCAGCTAGTTCGGCAAAAGTCCAGTCATCGCTCGGTTCACCGATGCCCAGGGCCTCGACTTTGGTCTTGTTGTAGGCAATGACGGGAACGATAGGTTCAGAGATGTAGGACATCCAGAAAGTCTTGCCTTCATAGCTGTTGACCTCCACCGCGCCGGGGTAGAAGTTTGCTAGGAAGTCATAGCCTGCTGCCTCGGCGAGCGGGGCCATGTCGGTGACAATGCCGTAGCTTATGCCCCAAGCGATGTGGGAGCGATGGCGGGGGGGATACCAAACAAGATCACCCAGCGTGCCCGCGGCTGCAAAGGAGAGAATCTTGGGGATATACTCGGCAGTCCAGCCCGGCACGGTTTCCAGTTGGAGGTCAATATCCGGGTTGTTGGAGACAAAGCCGTCAATATCCTGCGTCAAGCCCATCTGAATCCAATCGGAGACATCCTGTTTTTGCACCATGTGGGCGCGCACGACGGTCTTGGCAGGGCCGCCGGGTGCGGGTGCTTGCGCGCTGGGGGACTGGGCCGCGGGCGCCGGTGCGCAAGCTGCTAGGGCTAGCCCCGCTACCGTTGCGCCGCTTGCGATCAAGAACGACCGCCGCGAGACCTTCTGTCGAGCAAGCTCTGTGTTCATACGTCGCTTTCCTTTGGTCACAAATCTGGGAGCGGAATGACAGCAGATACCACCAAATGCTGCGCCATCCGATCCGGATGGCGCAGCTTCATTGAGAACGGCGCGCGGGTTGTATTTCCCACGCTCCGCCTGCTACCGGGTAACTCTCCTGCGACTTACAACACTGTGCCAGGTGGAGGCAGGGCAACGACGAGCGCGTCCACCTAGGTGGGCAGACACACGACACTCCGTTTAAGAGACACAAACCGCCACGTCACAACCGAGTAGACCACGAAAGCTCTGTGCGATATGCGCTTGTAACCACGATGGAACACCCTGACTATAGCACGTGCACGCCTCACTTGTCAAAACAAGTAAAACGTTTTCGCGCTTAGCTACTTGCGCCGCCCCCGTTGCTGCTGTGTAGGTGTTTGCTCAGGGGTTGCAACAAGGTGGTCAACTCCACGGGCAGGACGAACTTGGTGGCGGCGCTTTCGCCCAGGGTGCGCAGCGTCTCCAGATATTGCAG
>CAKZVN010000106.1 GCA_937922105.1 uncultured Litorilinea sp. | reverse complement strand
TCTTGCCGCGCTGCCTGACCGTGACTCGGCGCGGGCATGGGGAAGGAGCGCCCGCGCACGGTGACGAATTGGCGCGGTCCGCTAAAGCGCACATCGGCGAGCAGGTTGTTGGAATAGAGCGGGCGCACGGCAATCAACTCGCCTGCTTCGATGCGCAAATCCACCGCGTCCGGGGCCAGCCCCGCGTCCAAGTCACAGGCGACCGCAGCCATCAAGTCGCGGCCATTGGCGCTCGCGCTTGCCAGCACCGGCCCCGCGCCGGCAACTTCCACGACGCGGCGCAACCCCGCGGCATAGGCGCTCAGGCGGAAGTGGGCCAGTCGCGGGTCGGTGATGGTGTAGACGGTGGCGACGCCATACGCGCCCAGCGTGGCGGCGACGGTTGCCGTCTCCGCGCCCAGTACGGCTGCGCTCAGAGGCACGCCCAACTCTGCAGCAAGCGCAGCAGCCTTGCCCAGTACTTCCAAACTGCCGGGGAGCGCCGCGCCGTTGTGTTGTTCGATGTAGACCAAGAGAGTCATGGCGCACTCCTAGAGGACTTTGTCGGCGAGCAGGGCATCCACCAGCGCGGCGGCCTGTTCCGCCGGGGTCGCGCCCTCCATGAGACGGACCTGCGGCGCGCGGGTATCGGGTTTGCGCAGATTCTCCCAGCGGGTGCGCGCGCCGGCGCTGACGCCCAATTCGGTCGCGCTGAGCGCGGGAAAGGCGGCTTTGGCGGCGCGACGCTGGCCCATCAAGCCTGGGTAGCGCGGCTCGTTGATCTCCTTGCCTACGCTGACCACCACGGGCAAGGGCACGGAGACCGTCTCCTGCACACCGTCCACCAGCCGCTCCACCGTGATGCGTCCGCCGGCAATCTCCACGATCTTGACGACGTTGCTGAGCAAGGGCCAGCCGAGCTTGCGCGCCACGCCCACGTGGACCACGCCGCTGTTTTCGTCCACGCTCTGCTTGCCGCTGAGGACCAGGTCTACATCGCCCTCGGCGCGCACCGCCGCAGCCAGTGCTGCCGCGGTATCCCATAGGTCACCGCCCGCCAGCGAGGCGCGGTCAACCAGTGTCCCACGACCGATGCCCAGCGCAACGGCATGGCGCAAGGCCTGGGTGTTGTCCGCCGCGGCTACGCTGATGGCGACCAGGTCGGCGCCGAAACGCTCCTCTAGGAGCAGCGCCTCTTCCACGGCGTATTCATCCCACGGGTTGATGACCAAATCGGTGGGTATGTGGTTGCGCGCCACATCTTCGGCGCGTACGGCGGGCAAGTCCGCCGTGTCCGGGGTAGGTTTGAGCAAAACGGCTATCTTCACGCGAAAATCTCCTGAGGGGCATAGCCCTTGCCGGCGATGGAACCTGACGCTTATGGCAGACGCTGCCGATACGCCAGACAGACGGCGCGAGAGCAGGCGCAAGTAGGCCTGCCGCCCTGCGCTCCGCTCCGCCATCTGTCCGTTGATTATACCGGGAAAAGGAGATTTACATAGAATCTTTAACGGGGTTAACGCGAAGGAACTAGCGGAGCGTCGTGCGCCCGCTGCCGGTGACGATGCGGCCCGGCGTAGCGCCCGTATGCGCGCCGCCCGCCAAGACGCGCACCCCGTTCACCCATACATCGCGCACGCCCACCGAGAGTTGGTGCGGGTTGCTGAAGGTTGCGCGGTCCGCAATGGTAGCAGGGTCGAGCAACACCACGTCGGCATAGCACCCCTCGTGCAGCCGCCCGCGTTGGTGGATGCCCAGCCGGCTCGCCACGGCCCAGCTCATCTTGCGGATGGCGTCCTCCAGCGTCAAGACGCCTTCCTCGCGCACATACTTGCCCAGGATGCGCGGGTAGGAGCCGTAGGCGCGCGGGTGATAGGGGCCGAGGGGCGCGGCCCAGATGGGGTCCAACCCGCCTGCGTCGGTGCCGATGCTGATCCAGGGTTGGCGCAGCTGGAGCTTGACGTTCTCCTCATCCATCATGAAATAGATGGTGCTGATGCGCTGTTCTTCCTCGGCGAGGAGGTCCAGGACAGCGTCTACCCAGTGTTGGCCGCGCATCTCGGCGATGCGGTCCAGGGTTTTGCCCACATAAATTTGGTGCTGGGGTTTGGTGAAGCCGACGGGCATGACGCCTTCCGGCCCGCACAGGTCCGCCATGGCTTCCCAGTCGCCGGAGGGGTTGAGCGTGGCGGCGCGAATTTCGGCGCGTTTGGCCGGGTCGCGCAGGTTGCTGTAGAGCTTGCCTTCCGCCGCGGCCCAGGGCGGCAAGACCGAGGTCAGCCCGGTCCCGGCGGCGGCGTAGGGGTACATGTCGCAGGTGATGTCCTGGCCCGCGGCGCGTGTGCGCTCGATGAGTTCGATGAGTTGCGGCATCTTGTGCCAGTTGCGCCGCCCCGCAGCCTTGAGGTGATAGGCATGGACGGGCAGCCCGGCGCGGCGCCCGATGGTCAGCGCCTCCTCGTAGCCTTCCAGCAACCCGTCGGCTTCGGAGCGCACATGGGTGATGTAGAGGCCGTTGTAGTCCGCCACGACTTTGCAGACTTCCACCAATTCGTCCAGGCCGGAATAGGCGCTGGGCGGGTAGATGAGCGCACAGGAGACGCCGAACGCGCCCTCCTCCATGGCCTGAGCCATGACGCGACGCATGGTCGCCAACTGTTCGGCGTTGGGGGCGCCCAGGTCCATGCCCATGGCGTAGCTGCGCAGCGTGCCGCCGCCCAGGAAAGAGCCGATGTTGGGCGAGACGCCGCGCGCGGTCATGGCTTCCAGCCAGTTGCGAAAGTGGTACCAAGTAGGGATGGCGCGCTGCCATTCGGCGCTCGCCAGTTGCAGCATGGGCGAGCGCAGGAACCACGACAGATCGACGCGCCCGCCCACGGGCGCGGGGGTCGCGCCTTCGCCCATGATCTCGGTGGTGACGCCCTGGGTGATCTTGGAGAGGCAGCGTGGGTCCACCATCAAGGGGACGATGGAATGGCTGAGGATGTCAATGAAGCCGGGACAGACCACCAGCCCCTGGGCGTCCACGACCTGGGCGGCGTTGGCATGGGCAATGCTGCCCGACGGCGCGATGGCGGCGATGCGGTCGTCCGTGATCGCGACATCACCATAGAACCAGGGATTGCCTGTGCCGTCCACCACCCGCGCGCCGGTGATCAGGGTATCGTAGTTGTTCATGGAGACTCTCCTCTACCTGTCCTACACCAGAGGCCAGATGTCGCGACGGGCGCGGTGATAGTCCAACAGCTTGAAGTCGGGGACCAGCGCGCCCGGCGCCGCCACATAGAGGATGCGGTGGGCGATGGGCGCAAAGCCGGCATAGAAGTGCTGCATGGACTTGACCACCAAAATTTGCTTTTGCAGGGGGTCAATGTCGACGTTGGTGAAGACATGGGGGCTGAAGGTTTGGCCGCGACGGGAGATGACTACGATGTCAATGCCGTTGGGACCGTGGAGCGCGGCGCTGTCGCCCAGCAGTGCCGCACCGTCGCCGAAACGCTGGACGGCGTCGCGCACGGTCTTGCCGATGCGCACGCGCAAATCCACCGGGTCGCCGGACATGGGGCCGAGCTTGCCGCCGATGCGCAGGTCGGTCTCCACGCCCTCGCCCATCTCCAGCGCCAGGGAGACGGTGACGGGGTCCCAGATGCAGCCGATGGCGGCATTGCCCACGCCCCGTTCCAGTAGGCGACGCAGGATGAAGGTAGAGTCGTTGGGCGCGCCGCCGCCGGCGTTGTCCGAGACATCCGCCAAGACCACCGGCCCGCGCGGCTCGGCGATGGCGGCGTCCAGCGCGGCGTCAATGCTCAAGTAGGTGGGCTGCAAGACCTCGCGCTGGGCATAGACTTCGTCGGCAAACTGGCGCGCCAACTGTGCGCCCAGCTCCGGCTTGCCGTCGGTGACCACCAGCACGCGCGTGCCCATGTCCGGTACATCCCCCCAGGGAAAGCCATGACCCAGCGAGACGGAGAGCACGCCCTCCTGGCCCTCCAGTTCGATCATGCGATTGACCAGGGCGCGCACCGGCGGGTGGGAGGTGTGAAAGACGCCGATCATGCCGCAGTCGGCTAAGGAGGTCACCGGCTTGAGCTTGCCTTGCACGGCGGCGTGGAGAATGTGAAACAGTTCCTCGGCGCGCGCCGCCATGTCGGTGTGGGGATACTCCTTGTAGGTGATCACCGCGTCGGCGCTTTCCACCAGGGTCTGCGTCAGATGGCAATGCAGATCCAACTCCACACCGATGGGGACGCCGGGGCCGACGACTTGGCGCACGCGCGCGGTGAGGTCGCCTTCACAATCGTCGTAGCCCTGCGCGGCCATTGCGCCGTGGAGGTTGAGCAGCACCATGTCCACAGGCAGCGCGGCGGCTAGGTCGCGCAGAATCTCGTCGCGGTATTGTTCATAGACCGGGCGCAGGGTCAACCCTGCCGGTTGGGCGAAGGCTGCCAGGCTCTCGATGAACTCGCCGCCCGCGGCCTCGGTCAGTTTGCGCCAGCGCACGGGGGCCAGCGCCACTGCCACCGGGTCGTCGCCGTGGTTGCCCCCGCGCACCAGGTACGATTCCTCGAAGTTGCGAAAGCCGGTTAGGAAAGGGGAAAAGGTGTTGGTCTCGGTAGCAAGGCTCGCGGCAAAGACACGCATGGAGCGACTCCTAGATGGTGGGTTGTAGGGGGGCGATGGGTGCTAGGCGGCGGCGTAGTGATCGTAGACGGCGCGGGCGATATGACCGAACGCGCTGTCTACGGCGTGAATGCGCTCGCGCTCGGCGACAGGGTCTCCCTTGACCGCGGCGATGTCCCACTTGGAGAAGATGGTGAGCGCGACTTGGTTGGCGGCGGGGCCGGTTTCGTCGTTGATGTAGAGGATGCCGGCGTCGTTGCGATAGCCGCCCAACGTGCCGGTCTTGTGTGCGACGCGTGTTCCCGGCGGCAAGAAGCGAGGCAGGCGGTCGTTGAGCTGTTGCTTGAGCAAGATTTTCAGCATGCCGTCGCAGGCGGCGCGGCCCGCGGCGCGCCCGTGAAAGATCAGGTCCAGCAGGTCGGTCATGTGGCGCGCGCTGCTGACGTTGTTGTCCGGCCCGGTGCTGAAGCCCGCGGCGTCGGGGGGTGGGGTAAAGCCGGCGTGGGCTTTTGCCAACTCGTATTGGTCTTGGGTGGGGTCGGCGTTGGGCAGGA
>CAKZVN010000105.1 GCA_937922105.1 uncultured Litorilinea sp. | reverse complement strand
TTGAACCCCACCCCGGCTCTCCCCAGGTTGGGGAGGAAGCGCGTTCCTTCCCCCAACCTGGGGGAGGTGATTAGGGGGTGTTCCGCTGACCAAGAATGTGGGATGCACCCGGCAACTTCTCCCCCGCCACTCCGTACTGCTCGGAAGGCGCATGTGCTATTGGCGCAGGCGCTTGGCTTCCATGCTTGCGTGCATGTTGAGGTAGTTTAGCCAGCCGCCGGCGCGCATGGGGCCGGCGTCGTTGTGCAGGACGGTGGCGTTGAGGTCCGCTCCGGCTGCGGCGAGTTCTTGGGCAAGGGCAACCGTTGCTTGGCGCGTGGCGCGAAATTCCTCGGCAAGCGCGGCGGGCGCCAACTCTCCTGAGGGACGATAGCCGTCGTACTCGTCGTGCAGCAGCGGCTCGCCCAGGAGTGTACGCAGCCGGCGCTGTCCCCAGCGTTCGATGCCGATGATGTGCGCGGCGACGGCACGGTTGCGTGGTGTGTCGGCTGCTTGGGCCATGCGCTGCGCAACACTCTCTTGCTCGCGAGCCAAGCGTTCGGTGAGTTCGGCGTAGCTTTTGCCGCGCGCGCCGCGTTCCAGGACGAATCGGATCAGGCGTCCGATGATGCTCATAGAAGGCTTCCTCCGCAATGGTGCGTGCCATGACAGGCAAAAACGAGTTGGGCAGGGAGCCGCCCATGCGACTCCCTGCCCGATTTTCTTGCCAAGCAACACGCGTGACAGTGAGATGTCGTCCATTGCGGTGCGGCTCGCCACGACGGCGCTTAGTTGCGTTCCTCCGGCTGTTCGGCGACGCGCACGTTCTCGCCGCGCGCGTCGGTATGCAGCACATAGGTCGTGTCGCCTACCTGCACCACGATGCGGTAGCCGGGCACGATGACCGTGGCGCACATTTCGTCCGGGTGGTAGACACCGAGACAGGCATCGGGCCATTCGACAGACTCAACCTCCCGCACGACCAACTCGTCCGGAGTTTGCTCGATGGCAGCGGCGAGGAGTCGGAGGGTGAGCGGGGGCGGGAGTTCTGCCGTGTCTGCCGGCGCCGTTGCGGGGAAGCGCATGGGGCCACGCGTCGCGCCGTCCGGCGCAATGCGAATGTCACTGCCGCTGCGGTTGGTGTGGAGGGCATAGGTCACATCCCCTACGCCCAGCAACACGCGATAGCCGGGGGTGATGACCTGGACGCAGAAGATATCCGGTTCGCGGATGCCCAGACAGCCGTCCGGCCATTCGACTTTTTCCACATCGAGGATGCGAATCTCCTCTGCGGGGAGGGCCAACTCGGCGGCGAGAAAGTCGCGCGCCTGCTCGGCGATGGGGGGCCACAGACTGGGTTCCGGCATGACAGGTTCCTCGGTGGCAGGCGGCGTGGCAGCCGTCGGCGGTTCAGGCGTGGTCGAGACCGGTTGGATAGGCGCGCAAGCCGCGAGCAGCACAAGCGCGGTGAGAATCAACGGCGCAAAGCGGTATGCCGAGAACATGACGACTCCTTTCCTGCAAACAGCGTTCGAGTGCGGGAAGAGCACTCCCCCAAACTTGCCAACATTGTTGGTATGGAGTAGGACTGCGCTCCGGCCTGTTTTGTTCCGCCGCCGACCGAGACCGGCGCTGCGCGGTCTCCGCTGCTTGGGGCAGCCCGGCGGACGATGGTACAATTTGTAGGCCGAGACGAGTATATCCCATCTGATGCCACGGGTCTATCCCGGTAGGTTGCCACAAGGTGCGTGCGCATGCTCGAGAATGTCCAATCCCCTCTCCAGTCTGAGCCGGGGCAGGATATTGCGCCGGATGCGCTGTTGCGACTGCTTCTGGATATGGAGCGGCTGGCGATCTTGGGCGCGGTTGCCCAAGACGCGTTGACGTTGGACGAACTGTCCAAGCGGGTGTCGCAGAAGCGCGCGACCTTGTTACGCAATGTCGAGGCGCTGCTGGCGGCGGGCTTGGTGCGCAGCGGCGCGGATGAACGGCTGCGGTTAGACGCGGCGCGTATCCAGGGGATGAAGCGCACGCTCTTTGCACGACCGCTCGCGCCCGAAGCGGCGCGCGACGACGGCGACGTGGTGGCAAAGTATGTGCGCGACGGCAAGTTGTTGCAATGGCCCGCGCCCAACCAAGAAGCACGGCGTCGGGTCCTGTTAGGCTGGTTGGCGGAGCGCTTCGAGTTCGAGCGCGATTATCGCGAGAGCGAAGTCAACGAGCTGTTGCGGGGCCATAGTCTGGACCACGCGACGCTGCGGCGCTATTTGGTGGATGCAGGTCATCTGACGCGCGGGGGTGGGATTTATCGCCGTGCGACCCCCATCGCCCAGGTATGAGGTCGTGTGGATGAGGCGGCGTCCGGATTGGGTAGGCTGGGGGTTGGTGGCGGTGCAGTTTGCCTGTCTCGGCTATCTGGCGGCAACCGGCCCGTTGATCGCGGCGGGGCTGTGGCTGGCGCTGGAGGTTGCCGGCGTGGCGCTGGGCGTGTGGGCTGCGCTGACCATGCGCCTGCGTGTCAACGTGACCCCGGCGGTGCGGCCCGGCTCGTCGCTCATCGAGACCGGCCCCTATGTGTGGATTCGCCATCCCATGTATGCGGCGCTGTTGCTGACCGGGTTGGCGCTGGTGCTGAACGCGCCGACGCCTGCGCGCTGGGCGATCTGGGCGCTGCTGGCAGCGAATCTGGTGGCGAAGTTGCTGTATGAGGAGCGGCTGTTGGTGGCGGCTTTTCCGCACTATGCTGCGTATCAACGGCGCACACACCGGCTGATTCCGTGGCTCTTTTGACGGAGCGGCGGTGATGTTGTACGTCCCCCTGTAATCCACGACGTTATCCACGACTACGCGCCTGGGCACTCACCCGGCGCGCGAAAAGGAGATCCGCCATGAAAATTCGGGCAGCCATTGCGCGTGAGGTCAACGCTCTCTCGGTGGAGGAGGTCGAACTGGAAGGGCCGCGCCAGGGCGAGGCGCTGGTGCGTATGCACGCGGCGGGGGTCTGTCATTCGGACTTACACACCTATCGGGGGGAATTGCGCACCATGCCGCCGGTGGTCTTGGGGCACGAAGGCGCAGGGGTGGTGGAAGCAGTCGGACCGGGGGTGACGCGGGTCAAGCCCGGCGATCGTGTGGTCATCAGCTGGCTGCCCTCGTGCGGCGAATGCCCTACTTGTTTGGCAGGGCGACCGTCGCTGTGCGAACGGCTGTGGACCACGACCCTAACGTCGCGTATGCCCGACGGCAGCCTGCGCCATACCACCGCCGACGGCGTGGCGCTCAAGCCCTATCTGAGTTCGGCGACCATGAGCGAGTATGCGGTTATCCATCAGAACGGCCTGGTGCATCTGCCCGACGATGTGCCGTTTGACGTGGCGGCGGTCATCGGCTGCGCCGCGTTGACGGGTGTGGGCGCGGTCTTGAATACGGCACAGATTGTACCGGGCAGTTCGGCGGTGGTCATCGGCTGCGGCGGGGTGGGTCTCAGCGCGCTGTTGGGCTGTGTGCTGGCGGGGTGCAATCCGCTCATCGCGGTGGACATTGCGGACAACAAGCTGGCTTTTGCCAAAGAACTGGGCGCGACCCACACCATCAACAGCCGTACCGAGGACGCGGTGGCGGCGCTCAAGCAGTTGACCCATCTGGGGCCGGACTATGCCTTTGACAGCGTGGGGGCCAAGCAGACGATTGTGCAGGCCTTGCAGGCAGTGCGCCCCGGCGGCACCGCGGTGATCATGGGCATGCATGCGCTCAAGGAGGACGTGCCTATTCCTGCCGGGCCGCTGATCGCGCAGAACAAGCGACTGTTGGGGTCCTTTGCCGGCTCGTCCAAGCCGTTGGTGGATTTGCCCAAACTGCTGGACCTCTATCGCGCGGGGAAGTTGCCGATTGATAAGTTGATCACCCATCGCTATTGCCTGGACGACGCCGCGCAGGCTTTTGCCGACCTGGAAGCCGGCAAGGTGGCACGCGCGGTCCTTGAATTGGTGTAACCCGGATTGTCGCGATCCGCGGGTGTGGCTGTGTTGCCGCGCCCGCGGATTTCTGTTTTAGGGCGCAATCCGGCGATGCGCTCCCCCACCCTCCACAACCACTATTCCAATCCATTCACCCATACCATCGAAAGGCACGACCATGAAGATCACCGACGTCAAGCCCTATCCTGTCTGGGTTGGGCAGCGCAACCAATGTTTGGTCAAGATCGAAACCGACGAAGGCATCTACGGCTGGGGCGAGTCGGGCATGTCCTATCGCGAGTTGGCGGTCGCGGGTGCGGTGCGCCACTATCGCGAATGGCTAATCGGGCGCGACCCGATGCAGCGGGGCGCGCTCTGGCAAGAGATGTATCGCAGCCAGTACTTCGAGGGGGGGCGCGTCCTCTTGGGCGCGCAGTCGGCGATTGACATTGCGCTCTATGACATCGCGGGCAAGGCGCTGGGTGTGCCGGTCTATCAGCTGTTGGGCGGCAAGCAGCGCGACTATGTGCCGGTCTTTGCCACCGTCTGGTCCAGCGGCGAGAAACTGATCGAAGAAGTGAAGTTCCTGATCGCGCACGGCTGGAAGGTGATCCGCACCATTGCCACCCATCCGCACAGCGACGACCCGTTGCTCTTTGAGCCGCGCGAGTCAATCCCGCATACGGCAAACAACATCATCAAACTGCGCGAGGCGGTGGGGAGCGAACCGGTGATCGGCGTGGAGTATCACCACCGACTCAATGTGGCAGAGGCCGCGTCCTTCTGCCAGCGCTTGCCCTCCGGCGCGATTGACTTCCTGGAAGAACCGATCCGCGACGAGACGCCCGGCGCTTATGAGGCACTGCGGCGCATGGTGACCGTGCCCTTTGCGCTGGGTGAGGAGTTCTCCAGCAAGTGGGCGTTCCTGCCCTACATCGAGCGGGGGCTGACCGACCTGGTGCGCTTGGATATCTGTAACGTGGGCGGCTTTACCGAGGCGATGAAGGTGGCGGGGTGGGCCGAGGCGCACTATATGGACCTCATGCCGCATAACCCGCTGGGGCCGGTCTGCACTGCGGCGTCGGTGCATCTGGCGGCGGCGGTGCCCAATTTCTCGTGGCTGGAGGTCTTCGCCAACCCGTTGCACGACGGTACCGGTCACTACGACGAGACCATCTTCCCGGTGCAACTTAGGCTGGACGGGCCGCGCTTCCCGGTGCCGACCGCGCCGGGGCTGGGGGTGGAGGTCAACGAGGAGTACATTCAGCGCCAGGAATTCAAATATGCCGAACCGCCGCGGCTGCGCAAGCGCGACGGTTCCATCACCAACTGGTAGGACGGCAGTGTGCGGGCTACGTGCCGCGGAAGATCATGCCGCCGATGGTGACCGCGGAGGTGTTTGCGTCGTCGGCGGGGCAGGAGGCGTAGCCCGCGGGAATGCCGTCTGCCGCGCCCAGATAGCGTAGGGTGAGGTAGATGGGCGCGACGCCGCAGACGTTGTAGCGATCGCGCACGCGGCGGATGGATTCGAAGAAGCCCGTCGCGTCGCCGTTCCGCATCTGGTGGAGGAGTTCCTGGTCTGCGGCGTGGACCGCGGCGCGCGTGGTCGCGGAGAGCGCGGGCTGGCTGAAGGCTGGGCCGACGTGGGCAAGGTCGCCGGAAGCAATAACCACCACAGTGCGCCCGGCGGTCGCCGTCTGGAGCGTCTCCAGTACGCGGCGGGTGGGCAGGTCGGTCGCCGGGTCCGCGCCATTGGCGATGTAAGGATGCAGCCCGCCGCAGAGGATGGGGACGACTTCGATAGGGCGTCCCTCGCGCAGGTGATGGAGCCAGATCGCAACCAACTCGATGGAGTGCTCGCCGCGATGGCGTAGTTCCCCGGCATAGGCCGCGTCCTCGCCCAGGGCTTGGGCAAGCCGGTCCACGATTTCCCGTGCGGTGGGCAGTACACCATAGGGCGTGGCGTAGTGTTGGCGCGTGAGGGTGAAGGGGTCTGTGCCGGCGTGGTCGGTGGCGAAGATGATCGCCAGGTCTGCCTGTTGGACCGCGGGCGCCGCCCGCTCCCAGACTTGGGCATAGACGACGCCCCCGCGCGGATAGTCAATGTGCGGGCTGAGCAAGCCGAAACGGGGCGCTGGAGGCACGGGCGTCAGCGGGCCGTGCAGGCGTTGCGCCTGGCTGCGATAGTCGTCCAGCAACGCAGCGAGACCGGCAGGATCGGCAGGATAGCCGCGCCCGGCAAGCAGAGAAGGGCGATGGGGCAGGCTGTGGTAATCGGCGCGTATGCGAGCTTCGGCCGCTCGGAACGTTTCGTTTTCCAGGAGATGGACCTGGTCCAACGCGGTGGCGAGTTTGTGCACCATGTCGGCGCCGATGGGCACGCCGTAGTGCGCGTTGAACTCGTGCGCGATGGCGTGCAGCGTGCGCGTGCCGTCGAAAAAGGGAAGCAGGGCAGCCAGGACATCGGGCAGCAGCAGTTGCTGGTCGCTGAGCTGCAACGGGTCGCGCACCAGGAGATAGGTTTGGCCGTTCTGGCTGTGGGGGCGCAGATCGACCAGGCGCAGTTTGGGGCGGTCGGACAGATGAAGGGTCATGACATCTCCGGGTAAAGCATGGACAGGTCCCAGGCGCAAACTCGCCCCATGATAGAAAGGCTGTTGCGTGCTGTCAAATTGAGTCAGGGGCTTGTCGGCATCTACTGCCCGTAGACGTGGGTGTAGCGATGGTGGAGTTTGGCGACATCCTCGGCGGGGATCTCGTCGGGCGTGCCCAGCTGGAGCGCAAGGTGTACGGTTTTGGCGACGTCTTCTACCATGACCGCGGCTTTGACCGCGGCGCGCGCGTTCTTGCCCACGGTGAAGACGCCGTGGTGCTTGAGCAGAACCGCCGGGCAGGTGCCGATGTGCTCGACCACCTGTCTGCCGATCTCTTCGCCGCCGATGAGGGCAAAGCCCGCGCAAGGGATGGCTTGACCGAACTCGTCGGCGATGGCGGTGAGGTAGACGGGGATGGGCTTGCCCAGCGCGGCGAAGGCAGTGGCATAGGGCGAGTGGGTATGGACGATGCCGTGGATGTCGGCGCGCCGGCGGTAGATGTAGAGATGGCTGGCGGTGTCGCTGGAAGGCTTCAGCGTGCCTTCGACGATGTTGCCGTCCAGGTCCAGCACGACATGGTCTTGCGGGCGCAGGGCGTCGTACATGACGCCGGAGGGCTTGATGACGACGAGACCGCTTGCCGGGTCGCGCGCGCTGATGTTGCCCGATGTCCAAGTGACCAGCCCTGCCTGGGGCAACAGGAGATGGAGCGCGTGCAGTTCTTCTTTGAGTGCTTCGAGCATGGTGTCCGTCCGTGTGCGTGCTTGGTGAGAGGGGCCGGAACGCCGCCGGTTTTCACTGCGAGGGGGGTTCCGGCCCGGTGCGTCGTTATCCCGCCAGCGTTGCGCGGCGCAACTCGCGCAGGCGTTTCATGACATCGTTTTGGCCGCGACCGAAATAGTCGTAGAGCAAGCTGTAGTCGGCATAGAGCTTGTCGTAGACCGCGACATGCTCCGGGATGGGGCGATAGACCACGTCTTTGAGGCCCCCCATGCGCGCGGCTGCGGCGTAGATGTCGCTATAGCCGCCGGCGGCTTCGCCCGCAGCGACTGCACCGTGCATGGCTGCGCCCAGCGCACCGCCCAGCGCGCTCTTGATCACGCGGAATTCGCGGTTGGTCACGTCGGCATAGATTTGCATGAGGAGTTTGTTGCGGTCGGGCAAGCCTCCTGCTGCAACGATGCGGTTCACAGGGACGCCGGAGCCGGTGAAGGCTTCGATGATCTTGCGCGTGCCGAATGCGGTGGATTCCAGCAGCGCGCGGTAGATGTCGGGCGCGGTGGTGGCCAACGTTGCGCCCACCAACAAGCCGCTCAACTCCGCATCCACCAGGGTGGAACGGTTGCCGTTCCACCAGTCCAGCGCCAGCAGCCCGTGCGCGCCGGGTTTTTGCTTGGCAGCTTCTTCTTCCAACAGCGCGTGCAGCGGGATGCCGCGCGCGGCTGCGGCTTCGTGATAGACGGGCGGGACGGCGTGCTCCACGAACCAGGCGAAGATGTCGCCCACGCCGCTTTGCCCGGCTTCATAGCCGTAGAGACCGGGGACGATGCCGTCGGCGACCACGCCACACATGCCTTCCACCTCGACGCGCGTTTCGCCCAAGACCATGTGACAGTTGCTGGTGCCCATGATGATGGTCATGACGCCGGGGTCGGTGGCTTGGGCCGCGGGGACAGTGACATGCGCGTCCACGTTGGCGACGGCGACTGCGGTGCCGGGGCGCAGACCGGTCCAGGCCGCGGCCTCCTCGGTCAACCCGCCCGCCCAAGCGCCCAGGGGGAGGATGTCACGGCTCATCTTGGAGTCCACGATGTCGGCAAAGTCGGGATGGAGCGCGGCAAAGTAGTCGCGGCTGGGGAAGCCCTCGTCTTTTTGCCAGATGGCCTTATAGCCCGCGGTGCAGGCGTTGCGCGTCTCCTGACCGGTCAGTTGCCAGATGACCCAGTCCCCTGCCTCGATCAGGCGGTCGGCGGCATGATAGATGTGCGGGGCCTCGTGGAGAATTTGCAGCGCCTTGCTGAAGAACCACTCGGACGAGATTTTGCCGCCATAGAGCGCCAGCCAGGGTTCGCCCCGCTCCCGCGCGACTTGGTTGATGCGGTCGGCTTCGGGCTGGGCGGCGTGGTGTTTCCAGAGCTTGACCCAGGCGTGGGGTTCGGCGCGGTATTGAGGCAGGCGGCAGAGGGGGGTGCCGTCGCGCAGGGTGGGCAACATGGTGCAGGCGGTGAAGTCAATGCCGATGCCGATCACGTGGGCCGGGTCTACGCCGCTTTCCGCCAAGACCGCGGGCACGGTGGTCTTGAGCACCGCAATGTAGTCGTCCGGGTCTTGCAGCGCCCAGTCCGGCTCTAAGCGGACGCCGCTTTCGGGTAAGGTTTCGTCAATC
>CAKZVN010000104.1 GCA_937922105.1 uncultured Litorilinea sp. | reverse complement strand
CGTGTTGAGGATATGCACCGTCTTGCCGCCCAACCGGATCACCATGCCCTCATTGAAGACCAGCTTGGGCAGGCGAATCTTGACCCCGCGCAGTTCCGGCGTATGTTCCTTCGCCTCCTCCAACGACGTCAAGGCATATTGCTCCAACATGCGCCGGCACTGTTCATGCGCGATCAGTTCCGCGTCGGGAAAAAGATAGGAGCCGTACACGTGATCAGCGTGGGCGACGGTGTTGACCACATAGCGGATGCCCTTGGGCACCACCCGCCGCGCAAACTCGATGATCTGCCGCGTCTCCGAAGGAAAGGGCAGCGTATCAATCAGAATCCCCCCCTCCGGCGTCACCACCAATCCGGCGTTGACCTCCAGGTAGAGTTCGCTGGTGAAGACCCATGTATCGTCGGCGACCCGTGTACGGATGATAGCCACAATCTGCTCCCCTGATACCTGGCGACGCGGCGCGTCGCAGCCCAACCCGTAGATGCGCCGGAAGCATCACGGTTCGCAACCAAGCGCATTATGACAAGCCAATGCTGCGAGTCTACCACAGAGTTGTCGACGCGTCAAAAGAGTAGACATAATACCGATTTGGTGTTCTAACCCGGCGTCTTCGCGCGCAAAACCCTGGGGATTGACGCCCCCCATTGTGCCATGTTCGAGTTAGGACTTCGCGCTCAACCCAGCGTTGGATGCCCCAGGAATTCCTGCCACGCCTGCGCCAGCCCGACGAACCGGTATCACTCCTCTTCACCGCGACGACCAGGACAGCGCCGCCCACTGCTGTTCACTGTGCACCAAAGCGGATTGGTTCCAAAATCCGCAGGAGATCGGACATGGGTTGCCGGGATTCTTCGTCGCTGCGCCCCTCAGAATGACGGCTATTTGGCGATCAGACCATTTAGCGTTCAGAGCCGTACGAACGAACTGTACGAGCGTCTGTGAGCCAACGAGCCGAGTTTCGTCATCGGATGGCTGGAGCACCAGCCTGAATTCCTGGTAGTGTAGTATGCGTCCGTGAATGGGCCACAAAAAACGAACGCCCGGCAAGCGCCGGGCAGGAGTGACTCCGCAGAGTCGTGTGGACAGTGGGTTGCGAACCTGCGAAAGCAGGTTGGGTGCCGACTGGGCGCTTCCGTCTTGCCTCGGCGCACCGAGGCTATCACATCCACGCCACGTTATCAGGCTCCCGATTGGTAAGTGTTGGCTCGCCCCGTATTCCATCCAATCACGGAAACTGCAGAGTCATCTACAGTATAGCACAGCCGTCCACAGTGGGCAAGGTCGCGCGCAGCCTCCCCGCTGCGCAACACCGCACACGTCCCCGCGCGCAGGCTAGAAAGGGTGTTCGTTGCTTCGCCCCTGCTTGTGGTACACTCTGCACCATGACACGCGAACTACC
Source organism: uncultured Litorilinea sp. (assembly GCA_937922105.1). Taxonomy (GTDB): domain Bacteria; phylum Chloroflexota; class Anaerolineae; order Caldilineales; family Caldilineaceae; genus QEUY01. The sequence continues at coordinate 1,115 of CAKZVN010000104.1, read as the reverse complement.
CGATAAACTGCAACAAAAGCTCAACAATTTGCCCGACAGCCCCGGCGTTTATCAAATGCTCGATGCCACGGGCAAGGTCATTTATGTGGGCAAAGCCGTCGTCCTGCGCAACCGCGTGCGCAGCTATTTCCACGCCTCGGCCCAACACACCCCCAAGACCCAGGCCCTGGTGGAAGAAATTCGCGACATCAGCTGGTGGGTGACCAAGACCGAGTTGGAGGCGCTGATCCTGGAAAACCAGTTGATCAAGCGCTATCAACCCCACTACAACATCCGCCTGAAGGACGACAAGACCTTCCCCTATATCAAGGTCAACTGGCAAGACGACTTCCCCAAAGTCCAAGTCGTGCGCCGCATCCTCAAAGACGGCGCACGCTACTTCGGTCCCTACACCAGCAGCCGCGCCTGCTATCAAACCCTGGATGCGCTGCGCCGCGTCTTTCCTTATCTCGACTGCGACCGCACCATCACCGGCACGGACCCGCGACCGTGCCTCTATTACCACATCAAGATGTGCGGCGGTCCCTGCATCGGCGCACAGGACCGCGCCGACTACCGCGCCACCATACGCCAGTTGATGGACTTCCTGGCGGGCGACGCGGACAAGGTGCTCAAGCACATGGAAGAGCAGATGAACCGCGCCGCCGACAACCTGCAATTCGAGTTGGCGGCGCTCTACCGAGACCGCCTGCGCGCGGCTCAGTCCATCGCTGAGCAACAAAAGGTCATCAGCGGCGCGCACGAGGACGCCGACTATCTCGCGCTGGCGCAAGACGAGCGCACCGGTGACACCGCGGTGCAAATCTTCATGGTGCGCCACGGTCGCCTCATCGGTCGCGAGAGCTTTCTGCTGGAGGGCGCGGAAGCACCCCAGGCCGACGTCAACCAGCACGGTCTGTTGGTGGGTGTCTTCATCCAACAATTTTACGACAACGCCACCTTCATTCCCCCGCTGATCCTGGTCCAAGCGATGCCCGACAATGCCGCGGTCTTGGGCGAATGGCTAAGCAAGCGTCGCGGCGGCAAGGTCACCTTACGCCTGCCCCAGCGCGGCCCCAAGCGCGACCTCATGCAGATGGCCCACGACAACGCCGCCGAGTATCTGCGCCTGCAAC
>CAKZVN010000103.1 GCA_937922105.1 uncultured Litorilinea sp. | reverse complement strand
CCGATGACGATGAGCGTGGACTGGGCCGGGCGGCGCGGGATGTTGCGCAGACCGATCTTGACCAGCACCGGGTTGCGCGCCGCCAGGGCTGTCAGGTAGAGCAAAATCAGCCCGACCGCGATCAGCAGCCCGATCATGAAGTAGTTGGCGTAGGTAGAGAGCAACTCCATGTTACGCCTCCTCGGTCACAGGAAGGACTGGGACGCGTGCGGCGTTGCCGTGGTCTACGATCAGTCCGTCCTGCATGCGCACGATGCGGTCGCACTGCGCGCCGATGCCGGCGTCGTGGGTGACGATGACAAAGGTCTGCCCACGCACGCGGTTGAGTTCGCGCATGAGCGCGACGATGTCCTGCGCGGTCTTGGAGTCCAGGTTGCCGGTGGGTTCGTCGGCCCAGACGATGGCGGGATTGTTGACCAGGGCGCGCGCGATGGTGACGCGTTGGCGTTGACCGCCGGACAGTTCGGCAGGGCGGTGGCTGCTGCGGTCGCTGAGGCCGACTTGGTCTAGCGCGTCCAGGGCGCGGCGCCGCGCCTCGGCAGGCGAAACGCCGGAGACCAGCAGGGGCAACTCCACATTTTCCACCGCGGTGATGACCGGGAGCAGGTTGTAGGTTTGGAAAACGAAGCCCATGCGCCGGGCGCGATAGGCGGTGCGCTTGCGGTCGCCCATGCTGCGCAGGTCTTCGCCTTCGATGGTGACTTGACCGCTGTCGAATTCGTCGAGACCCGACAGACAATTGAGTAGGGTGGTCTTGCCGCAGCCGGAGGGGCCCATGACCGCAACCATTTCGCCGGGGGCGATCTCCAGGTCCACGCCGCGCAAGGCGTGGACTTCGATACGTCCGGTGCGGAAGGTTTTGTGGATTTGGTGGGCGGCGATGATGGGGGTAGCGGATGAGGTGAGATTGTTCATTCGAGTGCGTCCTTTCGAGGCAGCGCACCCGCGTGCGTCACGGTTTCCAAGCGCCCGGATATAGTGTCGTTCCTCCACGCCCCAATACGCAAAAAGCGGGAGCCGGGTCTCAAACCGGCTCCCGCAGGGGGCGAATGTTCGGTTGTGGGCAAAAGCGACGCTCAGCGCTGCATGAGGGGCGCCCAAAGGCGCGGGCTGCCGCCGTTGACCTCCACGGCGCCGATGTCGCAGTTCGCGCCGACGCGGAAGTGGCGGCGCTGGTCGCGCGCGGTGCACTGGGCAATGGGAATTTTGTCGAGCGCCGGGCTGCTATTGGCGGGGCGATGGGTGAAGCTGAAGCCGCCGTTGTCTTGCAACGCGCCCAGTTGGGGGTTGGTGCTGACCAGGTCAGTGACTTGAAGGAGGGCAAGGCAGGAATTGTCACCGATGATGTTGTAGCCGCCGGAGGTGTAGGACGCGCCGCCGCTGTCGCAATTGAGTTGTGGTGATGTGTTGGCGCGGTCACGACTCTCCGCGACGATGCTCTTGGTCAGGGTGAAGGTGCCGCCTGCGTTCAGGAAGAGACCGCCGCCCAGATCGGCCCGGTTGCGGAAGATGGTGGAAAATTCGGCGCTGGTAGAGGTCAGGCCGTCACCGTAGATGGCGCCGCCGCGGTCCGCTTGGTTATTGCTGAAGGTGGAGTTGACCACGCTGATCTCGCCGAGGAGATTATAGATCGCACCACCGAAGGTCGCCGCGGTGTTGTCCACGAAGAGCGAACGCACGACTTGGACGCGGTGGTTGGAGCTGAGTTCACGCAGGGCGGTGATGGCGCCGCCGCCGCCGGTCTGCGCAACATTCTGCTCGAAGCGGGAGTCCGTGACAGTCGCGTCCCGGAATGAGAAGATGGCCCCACCGTGTACCTGGGCGCGGTTCTGCCGGAAGATGGAGTAGTTGGCGATGAAGTTGCCGGAGTTATGGACGGCGCCACCGCGCCCCCGGTCAATGCTGCCGGTGCCGGTGGCTTGGTTTTCCGTGAAGCGGCTGTACGTGGCGGTGAAGGTGCCGAGATTGTAGACCGCGCCGCCGACCCCGCCTTCTGCCAGACATTGATGGAAGGTCACGTTGGTGGCGGATGCCGAAGCGCCGTTGGAAACATAGAGACAGCCGCCCTGGGAGAAATTGCCGCTCTTGAGCACGATGTTGCGCAGCGTCAACGTGCGGTTGGGCTGGAGCAGGAAGATTTGGCGCAGGCTCTCCCCATCCAACGTGATCAGCCCGCCGCCGTCCACAGTGGTGTTGGCGTTGATCACATGGGTATTAACGATGATGGTATAGGGAGCGGAGCCGCAGTTAAAGGTGACGAGACCGCCGCCCACAAGTCGTTGCGCCAGAGCTTCGTCGGTGCAACTGGCAGGGGTGCCGTTGCCGACAACTCCCGCCGCCTGGGCAGTGTGGGGTAGCAAGAAGACGCTCATCAGAAAAGCAAGGGCGACGACCGAGATGCGTACAATCGGATGCATACTCTCCTCCTTGTGGTGTATGGCGACTGTCTTGGCGTTGCGGCAGAGGGGGTGGGGAGTGCCGGCGTGTTGATGCGGTGCACGTCTCAGCGCGGATCAGCCGCCTGCGTGAGACGGAACGGTAGAACGATCAATGTTATGCCTTAAGTAGGGCGGTTTATGCAAGCCGGGTGCAGGCCGACACGGGATAGTGCCCGGAGTGCCGGGAGTTTGGCAGTGTGTGGACAACCTGGTACAATCCCAGGCGGCACGCAAGTCCGCTGTGAAATTCCAAGTGGTTGTGCCGGGTTGCCGGTTGCGGTGGAGGCCTGGACGGCGGCGGCGTGTCTGGGCCAAGCTCGCACGCCTGTTTGCCCGTTGCTCCGGTTTTGCGCATCCCAAGCCGATCAGATTTGAATGCGCGCTGCGTGATGCGCAGGCGACCCGGAACAGGCCGGACACCCGGCGGCGGAGAAATTCCGTTGCGTTCCGTGTCTAGGCCGATGCGGTAGCGGGCGCGGCACATCTGCTCCTCTCCGAGTCCATCAGCGAGTTTCGTGTCAATCCGAATCAATTGCCGATGCATTGTGCTGTTTGGGGAACCTATGCCGAAACCAAAAGTGATTAACCAGCCGACCACCACCCAACATTTTATGATGGGGATGGACGCGTTGGCCGATTTACTGGCGCCCACGTTGGGGCCTGTGGGCGGCGTCGTCGCCAACCAGCGCGACTTCCAACGCCAACCCGAATTGTTGGACGACTCGGCGACTGCGGTGCGCCGTATTCTCAATCTGGGTGACCCGCGCATGGATGTGGGCGCCATGTTGGTGCGCAGCATGGTCTGGCGTGTGGTGCAGCGCGCGGGCGACGGCGGCGCGACCGCGGCGATCTTTGCGCGTGCGCTCTATCGCGAAGCGGTGCGCGTGCTCGCAGGGGGCGCCAACGCCATGCGCGTTGCCAAAGGCGTCAACTTGGCGGTGGAGAAGGTTGTCGAGACCCTGCGCGCGCAATCGCGCCCGGTGACGGGACCGGATCAATTGGCCCATATTGCGTTGACGGTGATCCGCGACAAGCCGTTGGCGCAGGTGCTGGGCGAGATGAGCTACTTGCTGGGGCCGGACGCCCACGTCACCGTGGAAAAGTATGTCGCGCCCTATCTGCAGCAGTCCTATTTGGCGGGCGCAGCGACGCGCGCCACCCTCGCGTCCATGTATCTTTACACCGACCCGCCCACCAAATCGGCGCTGGCGGGGAGCGGCGTGCTGGCGTTAATTGACGGCAAGCTGGAGGATGTGAACGAGGCTGCCGCGCTCTTGCAAGCCGCGGCGCAAGCGCGTGCCGGCGCGTTGACCGTCGTCGCGGGGCATGTGAGCGATGCGGTCATCGGTCTGTTTATGAACAACTCGCGCCAGGGCGACCGCGACGCAAAGGGCAAGCCCAAGCAAGACAGCAAGAAGCCGGTCATCATTGCTGCCAAGCCCAAAGATGTGGGCGAGGCGCGGCGCGCTGTCTTCGACGACCTGGCGTTGCTCACGGGCGCCACCGTGTTGGGCCGCGCCTGGTCCAAGGCGACCGGTGCAGTGACGCCCGCGGATTTGGGGCGCGTCCTGCGCAGCGAGCTGAGCAGCGAGATGTTGATGGTGGTGCCGGAGGACCAGAACAATCCTGCGGTGCATCAGCGCAGCGCGGAGATTCGCAGCCGCCTGGCGGAGATGACGCTGGACGACGAGGATCGCCCGGTCTTGGTGCAACGACTGGCAATGCTCAACGGCGGCATGGGCGTCCTCAAGATCGGCGCGGAGAGCAAACTCGACCGCGAAGTGCGCGCGCAAAATGCGGAGCGCGCGCTGAAGGTGCTCTCCGCGGCGCAAAACACCGGCGTGGTGCCGGGCGGCGGGGCTGCCTTTTTCCATGCTGTGCCTGCGCTGGAGGGCATCGAGGCGGAGGACGATGTGCGCTTCGGCGTGCAGATTGTACAGCGTGCGCTGGCTGCGCCGCTGCGCCAAATCCTGGAGAACGCGCATGTGCCGTCGTCCAGCGTGGAGATGGATCGCATCCGTCGTGCCGGTCCGGCTGCGACCTATGATGTGATGGAAGGGCGTGTGGTGGATGCGTTTGAGGCGGGCGTGCTGGATGCGGTCGGGGTCTTGACTACTGTCTTGCAGACCGCGGCGAGCGCGGCGCTGATGGCGTTGACCACCGATACCATCGTCTACCATAAGAAGCCCGAACAAGCCACGAATCCGTAGTCGCGCCCTGGCGCGCCACCCTGCGCGCGACCGGGGGCGTCGCGCATCATGAGACCGAATCCGTGGGGACTATGAGCATCATTCTTTCGCTTTCCAAGAATCACGCAGGGCTGTGGGCTGCCGGGCCGGACGGCCTGTTTGCCTGGCAGGACGGGGGCCTGGTGCAGACGCCGCAGCCCCAACAAAATCTCTACTGTTGTTGCGCCATTCATGATCGCTTGCTGGTGGGCGGGTTGCCGCATGGCGTTGCCTTTCGCTTTGAGGGCAGCGACGAGTGGCAGGCCGGCTGGATGGACAATGTGGAAGCGCCGGTGGTGACCATTGCCGCAGACCCGCTGGTGGAGTTCAGCGGCGTGTTGCTGGCGGGCACCGACGGCGGCGGCATCCTGCGCACGGTCAATCGCGGGGGCCATTGGTTCAGCCGCAATTACGGTCTCCGCAGTTATTCGGTGCTGTCGGTGGTGTGGGCGCCGCCGTCACCGGTCAATGTCTGGCCCCACTGGCAGATGGTCTTCGCCGCCACCGAGGAAGGCGTCTATCACTCGCTCAACGGCGGTCGCGGCTGGAAGCGCAGCGAGACGCCGGAGGCGGTCTATCAGACGCTGGCGGTGGCGCATGACTATCATCACTCGCGTCTGGTGCTGGCGGGGACCGAGTCCCACGGGCTGATGCGCTCGCAGGACGGCGGTTACTCTTTCGCTCCTGTGCCCGGCGCGCCGGAGCAGATCAACGCGCTGGTCTCCACCACGCAGGGGTGGTTCCTCAGCGACGCGGAGCAGACCTGGCATTCGCCCGACGGCCTGGTCTGGAAGCCGCTGGGCCTGGCGCCTGCGCTGGTGCTGTTGGCGGACGGAGACGGGGCCTGGGCCGGAACCGAGGACGGCGTCACGCGCGTCAGCCTCACTCCTGAACCCGCGGCGGCCTAAGATGCTTGCCATCGTCCTGGAAGAGCCGGGCCGCTTCCGACTGAACGAGACCCCGGCGCCGCCCGCGCCGGGGCCGGGCGAGGCGTTGGTGCGCGTAGGGCGCGTCGGGATTTGCGGCACGGATTTGCACGCCTACCGCGGACGCCAACCCTTCTTCAGCTATCCGCGCATTCTGGGCCATGAACTGGGCGTGGAGGTGGTGGCGTTGGGGACGGGGAGCGCGGCGTCCGCTCTGCGCGAAGGCGATCGCTGCGCGGTGGAGCCGTATCTCAACTGCGGCGTCTGCCAAGCCTGTCGCCGCGGGCGCACCAACTGTTGCGAGCGGCTGCAAGTGTTGGGCGTGCATCGCGACGGCGGCATGGTCACCCATTTGCTGGTTCCCGCACACAAGCTACATCCTTCGGCGCGGTTGCCGTTGGAGCATTTGGCGCTGGTGGAGATGCTCTGCATCGGCGCGCACGCGGTACGCCGCACCGAGTTGGTGCCGGGTGAGCCGGTGCTGGTGATCGGCGCGGGGCCGATTGGCCTGGCGACAGCCCAATTTGCCCTGGTGGCGGGCGCGGCAGTGACTGTGCTGGAGATCAGCCCGGCGCGACGCGATTTTTGTCGCCGCGCCCTAGGACAAGTGGAACTGCTGGACGGCGCAGGTTTGACCCCCGCGGATGTCGTGGCGCAGCTGCGCGAGCGCTTGAGCGGTGATCTGCCCACCGTGGTCTTTGACGCAACAGGCAACCCGCACTCCATGATGAACGCGTTCGGGCTGGGCGCCAACGGCAGTAAGCTGGTGCTGGTGGGCCTGGTGCAAGGCGAGTTGAGCTTTAACGACCCGGAGTTTCACCGCCGGGAGATGACCCTGCTGGCTTCGCGCAATGCGACCGCGGCGGATTTCCGCACCGTGATTGGCGCGTTGGAGGCGGGCCAGGTAGACATTGCGCCCTGGATTACGCACCGTTCCCGGCCCTCTACTTTCCTGGACGACTTCCCCACCTGGCTGGAGCCGGAGCGGGGCGTCGTCAAAGCCATGTTGGAGTTATAACCCATGACTGCACCGATCAACCCCAACGCGCTCTTTTCGCTAGCCGGTCGTGTGGCGGTGGTGACCGGCGGCACCGGGGTGTTGGGCGGCGCGATGGCGCGCGGGTTGGCCGCGGCCGGCGCAAAGGTTGCCATTTTGGGACGCCGCACCGAACGGGCCGCGGAGGTCGCGGCGTCCATTGAGGAGGCGGGGGGCGTCGCCATGCCCTTGCCCGCGGACGCGCTGGACAAGCCGAGCTTGGAAGCCGCGCGCACAGCGCTGTTGGCGCAATGGGGCACGGTGGATATCCTGATCAACGCCGCAGGCGGGACCGTCCCGGAAGCGACAGTGGTGGGCGAGCGGACCTTCTTCGACTTGACCCAGGAGGCGTGGGACAAGGTGGTGGCGCTCAACTTGACCGCGACGTTGCTGCCCAGCCAGGTCTTCGGTAAGGTGATGGCGGATAACGGCTTCGGTTCCATCATCAATATCTCCAGCATGAGCGCGCAGAAGCCGCTGACGCGCGTGCTGGGCTATGGCGCAGCCAAGGCTGCCATTGACAACTACACCAAGTGGCTGGCGGTGGAGTTCGCCAACAAGTATGGGCAAGGCGTGCGCGTCAACGCCATCGCGCCCGGCTTCTTCCTGGGCGAGCAGAACCGCGCGCTGTTGGTGAATGAGGACGGTTCGTTGACCGCGCGCGGCAAGCTGATCATTGACCATACGCCGATGGGCCGTTTCGGCGATCCCGAGGAACTGATTGGCACAGCCATCTGGTTGTGCAGTGACGCCGCGCGCTTTGTCACCGGCATTGTGGTGCCGGTGGACGGCGGCTTTATGGCCTTCAACGGGGTGTGACCCGCATGAGCGCAGGAGGGATATGGCGACATTCCTGAGCGCAGGCGACACCGCAGTCGCGCCCGCCGCGTTTCATATCATGATGAAACCGCGTGGGGCGATTTGCAATTTGGATTGCAAGTACTGCTATTTTCTCGCCAAAGAGATGATGTACCCCGGCAGCCGCTTTCGTATGGCGGACGAACTGCTGGAGGAGTATACCAAGCAGTATATCGAGGCCCAGCGTGTGCCGGAGGTCACCTTTGCCTGGCAAGGGGGCGAGCCGACGCTCATGGGTCTCGATTTTTTCAAGCGTGCGGTCGCGCTGCAACAGCGCTATCGCAAGCCGGGGATGCGCGTCCACAACGCGTTCCAAACCAACGGAGTTTTGTTGGACGACGAGTGGTGTCGCTTTTTTCGCGCCCACGACTTTTTGATCGGGCTGAGCATAGACGGTCCGCAACGGTTGCATGACTATTACCGCGTGGACAAGGGCGGCAAGCCCACCCACCACAAGGTGATGCACGCGCTGGCGCTGCTCAAGAAACACGGCGTGGAGTTCAATATCTTGACCACCGTCCATGCGGGGAACGCCGACCATCCGCTGGAGGTCTATCGCTTTCTGCGTGATGAGGCGGGCGCACGCTTTTTGCAGTTCATCCCGATTGTGGAGCGCGACAACGAAACGGGCTATCAAGAGGGAGAGAAGGTCACCGACCGCTCGCTGACCGCCGAGCAATATGGGGAGTTCCTGTGCGCCATCTTCGACGAGTGGGTGCGCCGGGACGTGGGCCGCGTCTTTGTGCAGATTTTCGATGTGGCGCTGGCGGCGTGGTCCGGCAACCGTCCGGGGCTGTGCGTCTTTGAGGAGACGTGCGGCAATGCGCTGGCGATGGAGCACAACGGCGATCTCTTTTCGTGCGATCACTTTGTGGAGCCGTCCTATCGCCTAGGCAACATCCAAGAGATTCCGCTGGTGGAGATGGTGGGGTCGGCCTTCCAGCGCAAATTCGGGCAGGACAAGCGTGACACCTTGCCGCGCTACTGTTGGGAGTGCGAGGTGCGCTTTGTGTGCAACGGCGGCTGTCCCAAAGACCGTATCCTGGTCACGCCCGATGGGGAGCCGGGGCTGAATTATTTGTGCGCCGGCTTCAAACGTTTTTTTACCCACATTGACCGGCCCATGCGCTTAATGGCTGCGGAGCTGGCGGCCCGGCGCGCGCCGGCGAATGTGATGCGCATCTTGGCGACGGAAGAGGCCGCGCGACAACGGCTCTTTGCCACGGCGCAGCGCAATGACCCCTGCCCCTGCGGCAGCGGGCGCAAGTTCAAGCAATGTCACGGGCGCAATCGCGCGGGGACCGCCGCGGACGGCGCGGTAGGCCTGTCCGGGGAGATTGCCGGCGCGCGAGCGCATCAGCAACAGAGAGAGGGTAGACCATGAAGGTCATCCAAGTGGGAATCGGTGGGATGGGCAATGCCTGGCTGCGCGCGGTGCAGGCGTCGCCTACGGTGACCTATGCCGGCTTTGTGGAGGTGAACCCGACCATCGCAGCGGACCAGGCTGCCAAGTACGGATTGGATCGCAGCCTGATCTTCCCCACCTTGACCGATGCGCTGGCGGCGGTGGAAGCCGACGGCGTAATCAACGTGACGCCGCCGCAATTTCATCGCGAGGTTTCCTTGCAGGCGCTGGAAGCCGGGATTCCGGTGCTTTCGGAGAAGCCACTGGCGGATACGATGGCGGCGGCGCAAGACATTGTGGACGCCGCCAATCGCACGGGCGTATTGCACATGGTAGCGCAGAACTATCGCTATTCGCCGCCCATCCAGACGCTGCGCCGGGTGTTGGCAAGTGAAGAGTTCGGTACGGTGGGCAGCGTCACGGTGGAGTTTTTTCGCGGCCCCCATTTCGGTGGCTTCCGCGAGGAGATGCCCTATCCGCTGATCATTGACATGTCCATCCACCACTTTGACCTCATGCGCTTTCTGTTGGGCCGCGACCCGGTGAGTGTTTACGGGCGCAGTTGGAACCCACCCTGGAGTTGGTTCAAGGGCGATGCGTCGGCTGCTGTGCTATTGGAGTTTAGCGGCGGCATCACGGTGAGCTACGATGGGTCGTGGTGCTCCCTGGGCCGCGAGACGCCCTGGAACGCGCACTGGCGCTTTGAGTGTAGCCGCGGGGTGGTCAGTCTGGTGGGCGACGAGGTGATCACGCAATATACCGACCGCGAGCCGGTGACGGTGGAGACGGTGAGTTTGCCACGCACAGGGCAAGCTTATCTGCTGGACGAGTTCTACCAGGCTGTGATGCATGGAGTAGCGCCGGCGACGACCTGCCAGGACAATATCAAGTCCCTGGGGATCGTCTTCGATGTGGTACAATCGTTTGCAACGGGCGCGGTGGTGGGCGCCACTGCCTGAACCGCGGCCCGGGAGCTTCCCAGACCGACCCGACAATCGAATCATGCGTAACGGATAAGGAGTCAACCATGCCGAGACCGGTAACGCTCTTTACGGGGCAATGGGCCGATTTGCCGTTGGAGACGTTGGCGCAGAAGGTGAGCGCCTGGGGCTTCGACGGGCTGGAGTTGGCGTGCTGGGGCGACCACTTCGAGGTGGACAAGGCCCTGGAAAGCGACGGCTATGTGCGCGCCAAGCGCGATCTGTTGGAGAAATACAACCTGAAGTGCTGGTCGATCAGCAATCACTTGGTGGGGCAGTGCGTGTGCGACCCGATTGACGCCCGCCACAAGGCGATTTTGCCGCCCCGGTTGTGGGGAGACGGCGACCCCGAAGGTGTGCGCCAGCGCGCGGCGGAGGAGATGGCGAACACCGCGCGCGCGGCCAAACTCTTCGGCGTGGAGGTGGTCAACGGCTTTACCGGTTCCAGCGTGTGGGCCAAACTCTACTTCTTCCCGCCCACCAGCCAGGCCGACATCAACGCGGGCTATGCCGACTTTGCCGCGCGCTGGACGCCCATCCTGGACGTGTTCCTGGATCAGGGGGTGAAGTTCGGGCTTGAAGTGCACCCCACTGAGATCGCCTACGACATCATCACCATGCAGCGCGCGTTGGAGGCGGTGAACTATCACCCGGCCTTCGGCGCCAACTTTGACCCCAGCCACCTGATCCATCAGTTCGTGGACCCGGTGGAGTTTATCGAGGCCTTTGCCGACCGCATCTTCCATGTGCATGTCAAGGATTCGCGCGTGCGCTTGACCGGGCGCAACAGCATCCTCTCTTCGCACTTGGATTTCGGCGATCCGCGGCGGGGCTGGGATTTCGTGTCGCCGGGGCATGGCGATGTTAAGTGGGACCCCATCATTCGCGCCCTCAACCGCATCGGCTATCAAGGCCCGCTCTCGATTGAGTGGGAGGACAGCGGCATGGACCGCGAGTTCGGCGCGCGTGAGGCGCTGGAGGTGGTACGCAAGGCGGACTTT
>CAKZVN010000102.1 GCA_937922105.1 uncultured Litorilinea sp. | reverse complement strand
TGAACAACAAAACGGCTAGCCCCACCAGGGCCAGCCCACTCCGCTCTGACGCGGGCGACGGTACGCTTGGGTTCGGCGCGGGCCGGGTCACGGACGCCGGTCGCGTTTCTATAAGCCGGTGGGCGTAATCGCCACCGCGATCAAGCTGATGACCATGCTCAGGACGATGAGCAGGCTCAGGACATAAAAGATCTTTTCGTTGCGAGTATAGCGTCGTTTGGTCATGGTTTGTCTCGTCGGTCCGGGTTCCCGTGGCACGTCACCGGTGGGCGGCGCTGTTGCTCCCCAACACTCGCTGCTCCCGATCATGTAGTATACCACAAGAGATGAGCGGACAATTGGCGCGGCGCCCGCGGCGAATGATACACTGCACGCCATGATGACGCGTGGGCAAGTGATGACCATTGCCGCGGTTGCGGCGCTCGCCGGGGCCGTGTTGCTGGGCTATCTGTTGTGGGCTGTGCCGCCCACCTTCCCCGATGGGCAGGTGAATACGGCCGCGCTCATTCTCTTTTTGGTGGGGGTCTTGGCGCTGGTCTTCGGCTTCGGCAGCCTGGTGGCGCTGGCGCTGCATCGGCGTTGGCCCGCGCTGGCGGGTGTGCGCGACAGGCGCCGTCGCCCACAGCCGTGGGTCGCCATGCGCCAGGGCCTGCTCTTGGCGATCGCGCTGGGTGTGCTGCTGATCCTGGCGCTATGGAGCAGCCTCGACATCGCTTTTGTCTTCGTCACCCTCGTGCTGGCAGGCCTGCTGGAAGGCTTCCTGCAAAGCCGCGGGCGCTAACGCGGCGTCACCTCCAGGGGGCCGAGGAGCAGGCGGTCCGCGCCCGCAGCGCCGGCTTCGGTCATGACGCGCAGCCGGCTGAAGTCCGGTCGTGTATACAGCCCCAGTTCCACTTGATAGCTGCCCGGCGGCGTCTCCGGCGGGACGACAAAGGTGTGGCGGTCCTCGATCAGCGCGCCGGGCATCCATTCCGGTGTGGGCGGCTGTGGGCGTCCGTCGTGCCCGCCGAACATGGCGAACTCTGGGTTCAGCAGGTGCACGAAGGTGGTGTAGTCCTGGGTGACGGGGCCGCGCACCTGCCAATAGAGGGTCATGGTGAAGGTGTCGCCGGGCGCAAAGCGGCGGGCGCTGAAGCGATAGCCTGCCAGGGTGATATTGTCGCCGAACTCTACCGCCACCGGGTTGGGCGCCGCACCGGGCGGTGTGGCAATCGTGATCGCGCCGAAGTCCAGCGCATCACTGCTCAGGCGCATTCCCGGCGGCAAGGTCGTGGCGCGCAACCCTGCGCGCGGCTGACCGGGCGCATAGGGGTCATAGAGGCCGATGCGCCAGTGGGCCTGGTTGGGGGTATAGGCGGTGAGTGGCACGCGCAGCCGGTAGTGATCGACGCGCAGATCACCGGGCCGCCAAGTGCTGGTGGGAGCCAATCCGCCGCCGGGCATGGTATCGGCCTGCGCGACCATCAGCCCGTCCGTATCCACCAGATGGACAAAGACCGACCAATCCCGGTCGGGTGCATGGTCGGCGCGCCAAGCCACTGTGAGGGTCAACGTTGCACCCGGCAACACCGTCACTTCCTCCAACAGCGCTCCCGCCAGGGTCATGCCGGCGCCGGACTCTACCTGGAGCGGGGTGAACGTTGCGGGTAATGCAGCCAGGGGCGGTGATGGGCGATAGGCGGGCGCAATGATCCAAAACGGTGTGATCGCCGCCAAAAGCGCCAATGCCGGCGGCGCGATCCCCTCCATGCGCCACGCGCGCCACGCCGACAGGCCCAGCGCAGCCAGCCAGATTAGCGTCGGCGCAGCGGGAAAGAAATAGCGACCCTGGGCCGCGGGCGCGACGATCATAAAGCGCAGCCACGACACCGTCAACACCGCCAGCCAGAGCAACAGCAAAAGCGCCGCCACTGTGCGACCGTCCGGTCGGCGCAGATGGCGGCGCCCGCGCCCAGCTTGCCACATCACGCCCGCGACCACCACCAGCGTCAGCGCGACAAAGCCGTCATAGACCCAGCGCGGATAGGCGACGTTGAGCCAGCCGAACAGGCCCCAGTACGAGCGGAAAAGGCTGCCCGTCTCGCCCAGGATGGTCTCCCAGCCGGCGCGCTGCACGCGCAAGAGAATGTTGGCTTCCCACAGGTTCCAGGCCAATAAGTCGCCGTATAGTAGCTGATTGCGCGCATACCACCAGCCTGCGACTGCCAGGGCGGGTAGCCCGCACCAGAGCGCGGCTTCGAGCAAGAATCGCCCGGCGCGCGCACGCCAGGCCCAATAGAGCAGCGCCAGCCCTGCCACCCCCACCAGCCCCAGCGCGCTGAGTTTGCTCAGCGCCGCCACCCCCAACGCCAGCCCCAGCGCCGCCAGGCGTCGGCGCCGTTCCACGGTCGTCGCCGGGGGATGGACGACCAACGCAGTGACGAGCCACAGTGTCACCGCAGCCGCCGCGTTGACCGCGTTGTCGTTGCTGGCGGCGGCGCTAATAAAGAGGAACTGTGGCGTGAAAGCCATCAGCGCGGTGCCGGCAAGCGCGGCGCGCGGGCCGACAAGCAGTCGCGCCGTGTGATACCCGGCCCACAGCGTGATCGCGCCCAGCAACACCGACAAGAAGCGTGCCACATGCAGCGCCAAGATGCTGCCGCGCCAGGGCCAATGCTCGTCCGCGTGGTGGATCAGATAGTTGCGGTTGGCGGGCGCATCGGGCAGACCGATGGCGGCATGGGGATTGGCGCGGGCATAGAGGGCGGGGAAGTCGCGCGTGTCAATCCAGGCTGTCAGCGCGGCGGCAAGCAGATAATAGGCTGGGGCCTGGGTTCCTTGTTGGCGCCAGAGTGCCTGGCTGTTCGGCTCCGCCACGGGCAAGCCCTGTCCGTTTGCCACGTGGTGGATGAAGGCATAGTGCCAGATTTCGTCGGGCGTCTCGAAAGCAGGCGTGACGACGCTATAGACGCCCGCAAGCAGGACGAAGAGCGCGAGCAAAAGCGGCATAGCCCAGCCGGCGGGCAGGCGAAACGGTCGGCGCGACATCAGAGACACAGGGACACGATGACAAAGGTTACTTGGCGCGCGGTCGCCACACAAAGAGATAGTAGAAAAGGCTCCACAAATAGCGGTGCCACACGTCAATCACGCGGAAGTTGGACTCGCCGTTGGCACGGCGATATTCGTGGGTTGCCACCTCCACGAGCCGGTAGCCCAGCCGCAGCGTCTTGATGATCATCTCCTGCTCGATGGTGGTGATGTTTTCCGCTAGCCCCAGCGCAGCCGCGACCTCGCGGCGAATGGCGCGCAGCCCGTTCTGGCAATCGGTCAGCCGCACATTTTGGGTATAGTTGATGCTCAGGGTGATGACCTGGCTGCCGAAGAGACGCACGAATTGGTGGAGGGTGGCGTGCAGTTCGTCGCTGCCGCCCAACATGCGCGAGCCGGAGACATGGTCCGCCTCGCCTGCCACAATGGGCGCTACCAGCGCGGGGATGTCATGCGGGTCGTGGGAGCCGTCGGCGTCCACAAAGACCAAGATGTCGCCGCGCGCTTCGGCAATGCCGCGGCGGATGGCTGCGCCCTTGCCGCGACCGTCGTCCAGGATGACGCGCGCACCGCACGCAACGGCGATTTCGCGTGTGCCGTCGGTGCTGTGACCGTCAATCACCAGCAACTCGTCGGCATAGGCGCGCGCGGCGACCAAGACGGGTAACAGGTTGGGCGCTTCGTTGCGCGTGGGCACAATCACGCTCACGGTTTGGCCGCGACTGCGGTCAATGCGGTCAGGGCGCACCGGGCGATGGTACCACTGGGGCAGTTGAATGGTCACGAGAGCAATCGCTTCTCCTCATGGGCGCGGCTCCGCGCCGCCGCCCTTTCGCCATAGCGTAGCGGGGAAGCAGGCCAACGCCAAATTGGGACGACCTTCAATCGGTGCGTTGCCGTAATTGGATGGCCGCGCTCGCGCGCGGTAAAGTGAGAGCACGCGTCGCGCCCAGCGGAAGGGCGAAGGCATTCGGAGGAGAGTACCACCATGACACATGTCACGCTGCCCAGCTTACCGTCCTTGCCGCCTGCGCAGATCCGCATCGTCGGGCTGGGTCCGGGTGACTTGGGGGACTTGTCGTTGGTGGCGTGGCAGGCGCTCACGTCGGGCGCGCCGCTCATCCTGCGCACCCAGCGCCATCCCCTGGTGGAGCAACTGAATGTACCCTTTACCACCTGCGACGATCTCTATGAAGCCCATGCCGAGTTTGCCGAGGTTTATGCGGCAATTGCCGCGCGCGTGCTTGCCGCGGCCCAAGCCACGGGTACTGTGGTCTATGCCGTGCCCGGTCATCCGTGGGTGGGCGAAGCGACGACGCGTCTGATTTTGGAGCAGGCCTCTGCAGCTGGGCTGGCGGTGCAGGTCATCGGCGGTCAAAGTTTTATCGAGCCGGTCTTTGCCGCGCTGCATGTGGATTGTATGGACGGTGGGCAAGTGGTGGACGCTATGCTCTTGGCGCGCCGCCATCATCCCAACGTGGAGGTGGGGTTGCCGTTGCTGGTGGCGCAACTCTACGCCCAGTGGTTGGCCGCGGAAGTCAAGCTCACGCTGCTCAATGCCTACCCGCCCGAACATCCGGTGACGCTGATCCACGCCGCAGGCACGCCCCGACAACGCCTGGTGCCGCGCCCCCTGGCCGAGATGGACCACGGCGACGACTTCGACCACCTGACCACGCTCTATCTCCCGCCGCTGGAGAAGGGAAGTTTCACCGATCTGCACGCCATCATCGCGCATCTGCGCGCGCCGGAGGGATGCCCGTGGGACCAGCGCCAGACGTTGGAGAGTCTGCGCCAAGACTTGTTGGGCGAGTGTGCCGAGGTGCTGGAAGCCATTGACGCCGAGGCAGACGGCTCGGATAATAGCCGCCACATCGCCGAGGAACTGGGCGATCTCTATCTGGTGGCGACCATGCTGGTGCAGATCGCGGTGGAGGAGGGACGTTTCCAGATGGCGGATGTGATGCGTGGGGTGGTGAACAAGTTGATCCGCCGCCATCCCCACGTCTTCGGCGACACTGCGGTGACCGGCGTGGCAGAGATCGTCAGCAACTGGGATGCCATCAAGGCTGCGGAAAAGGTCGCCAACGGTGACATCGCGACCGGCCCGCTGGACGGCATTCCCGCGCACCTGCCCGCGCTGGAGAAGGCGCGGTTGCTGCAAAAGAAGGCGGAAAAGGCCGGGTTGCTGGAGCGCCGGCAGCTGGCAGCGACCAGTATTTGGCCCGCGACAACGCCGGTGACGCCGGAGACATTAGGACAGGCGCTGTGGGGCTTAACGGCTTTAGCCCATGCCCACGACCTCAACGCCGAAGATGCGCTGCGCGCCTATGTGGTGGCTTTCCGCGCTGCGCACCGCGCGGCGGAGGCATAGACGCGCGTTGGACAAAAGCGGGCCGCCATGTTAAGGTAGGCCCATCACAAACCGGTACGCGCCCGTAGCTCAGCGGATAGAGCACCAGTCTTCGGAACTGGGTGTCGGGGGTTCGAATCCCTCCGGGCGTGCCTCTCCAGGGGTTGACCATCGCCCTTGCCTGCCCGGACTACCGGAGCGGCGCAAGGGCAGGCAGAGTGTCCCCACAAACCACCAACACAGTCCTCAACGTCCCTCCCCGACGCCGATGGCGCCTGGCTGCTGGGCTATCCGGACGGCAACCTGGTCTCGTGGGCTACAATGTGGGCTGTGCAACTCCGGCGCGAACGACAACAGGGTACGCCTCAAATTTGAGCAGGTGAATGCACCCTCTTCTCGCCTTCCTAGGCTGGGGTTAGGGGGCGGCACCTGTGTGAAATAGCAGCCGCCGGCTCTGCCCGGCGGGTGTTTTGGGTGGCCCGCCCGCCAGGACGCAACGCCCGCCTCGGCTCGGCTGGTCCTCGCAAGTCGCACCGGGAGACACAAAGAGGCTCCGCTTCCTTTGACCCGCCCTGCGCTTTTGGGTACAATAGCAGAACCGGCGGGGAGTAGCGCAGTCCGGCAGCGCACAGCGTTTGGGACGCTGGGGTCGTAGGTTCGAATCCTATCTCCCCGACCTACGGACCGGCGGCAGCCGGTTCGCCATGCGGGTATAGCTTAATGGTAAAGCTCCTGCCTTCCAAGCAGAGGACGCGGGTTCGATTCCCGCTACCCGCTCCACCTTCACCGCCGGACGCCCTCCTCTCCACGGATTCCACGGATCGGTAGCTCAACGGCAGAGCAGGGGGCTCATAACCCCTTGGTTACAGGTTCGAATCCTGTCCGATCCACACCCACGCTGCTCATCCAACCCGGACACACCAACCGACCGCACTCCATGCGGCCTTTTTTGCGTCTTGACTACAGAACTAATGTTCTATTAGAATAACCCGTAGAACAGCCTGCGCTGGGGTAACCCTGGAAGGAGGAGCGTATGTCCATCTCACGCCCGGCCCTAGAACATTTGGCCGACCGTATCGAGGAGGTCTTGGCGCGCCACCGCGTGCCTGGTCAAGTTCAAGGCGGTATCGTCACGCCGCGTCTCTATCAGTTCCACCTGGCGACGCCGGTGGGGGTCAAGGTCAGCAAGGTCACCGGTCTGTCGGAGGAGATCGCGTTGGCGCTGGGCTGCCCCGATGTGCGGATCTATCGCGCCAACGGCGCCATCCATGTGGAAGCCGCGCGGCCCAAGCCCATCCCGGTGCGCCTCCTGCCCCTGTGCCGGGAAGCGCGTAACGTTCCCGCGGGCACTGCGCTGCTCGGCCTGGACGCCCAGGGCATGCCGCTTTTCGTGCGCCTACCCGCGCCGGACGTGGTGCATGTCTTGGTCGCAGGGACCACGGGCAGCGGCAAGACTGCGCTGGCGCGCACGCTTTTGGCGTCGCTAGCCTACTTCAACGCGCCGGAGAGGCTGCGCTTTATCTTGATTGACCCCAAAGGCCGCGGCTTTGGCCCGCTGGCTGCGCTGCCCCATGCCCTGGGCGGGGTGGTCAACACGCCGGAAGCGGGCGCGGAACGGTTGGCCCAGGTGGTAGGCGAGATGGAGCGCCGCGATCGCGCCGGCATCAGCGCGCCGCTGCTTGTGGTCGCGGTGGATGAGTTGGCGGATTTGTTGCAGACGGGCGGCGCGGCGGTGGAAAGCGCGCTGACACGCCTAGCCCAGCGCGGGCGCCAGGCTGGGATTCACCTGGTCGCCTGTACGCAAAAACCCACCGCCGCGCTCATCGGTGGGGCGATGAAAGCCAACTTCCCGGTGCGCCTGGTGGGCGCGGTGGCGGGCAAGGACGAGGCGCGCTATGCCACCGGGCTGCGCGACAGCGGCGCGGAAAAGCTGGGTGGCAAGGGCGACTTTCTGCTGGTCGCCCAGGGCGCGTGCACGCGCTTCCAGGCTGCCTGGTTCGGGCCGGACGATCTGGCGCGCATGATCCACGAGAACGAGTGCGCCTGGGCGCGGCAGGCGCCGGCCCTCGCTACACCGCGCGGCGCCAAGACGCGCAAGGAGAAAACACCATGAAAGGCTGGCTCGGTCTGGCGTTGTTGGTCTTTGTGGGGGTGGCGGGCTGGCGCATCGGCAGTACGCTCAGCCCCGACGCGTTGAGCATGGCAGTGGGGGTGCTGTTCGGCGTTTTGGCGGGCGTGCCGACCGCGCTGCTCATCA
>CAKZVN010000101.1 GCA_937922105.1 uncultured Litorilinea sp. | reverse complement strand
T
Source organism: uncultured Litorilinea sp. (assembly GCA_937922105.1). GTDB lineage: Bacteria > Chloroflexota > Anaerolineae > Caldilineales > Caldilineaceae > QEUY01. The sequence continues at coordinate 2,966 of CAKZVN010000101.1, read as the reverse complement.
GGTGGCCGAGTCGGTGCTGTGCGGGTATCTCTGGAGCGCCACCACCGGCTGGATGTGCCTGGGCGACGGCAGCCCCGCCGTCTGTGTCGGGTTCCTCGGCGATCTGGAACGTAGGCGTCGGCGTAGGGGTCGCGGTCGGGAATTCGGTCGGCGTTTCCGTGGGGGTCGGAAACTCGGTGGGTGTCTCGGTGGGGGTGGGTTCGGTCCATTGCTCCTGTATTGCATCCGGAGCGGGGTAGCCGTCCGGCACCGTGGCGGTGCCGGCAAAACCGTCGCTGTCCGGGCTGTCCTGTTGTGCGATCTGGGCGCCTTCGTCCTGCGGCGGCATGGTGGGCGTAGGCTGCCACGGGACTGCAGAGGGCGTTGCCACCGGGCTGGTGGGCTGCAAGGTGGGCGCGGGGTCCAATCCTGGGGGCTGCTCCAGCGGGATGGGGGTGGGCGTGCTCTCAGCGCCGGCGGCTCCTTGCACGGGCAAGAGGTTGAGACCATAGCCGCACAGGTCGAATTTTTCGCCAGGCAGGCCGTCGGTGGTGCGCTCGACGATACGGAAGCAATAGCGCTTGCCTGGGACCAGCCCGGTCGTCACATTGAACGAGTAGTTGGCAGGGATGCCGGGGCCGCCCTGGGCAAAGCGCGTGCCGATGGTGTGATAGGCGGTGTCCGGTTCGTCAATACCTTTGCATTGAATCTCAAACGCGGCAAAGTTGACTTCGCTGCGGGTTCCCCACTCCAGCAAGACCGAGGTCGCGCTAGGGGTGGCGCGGCGATAGACTAACTCGATGGCTGCGGTTGCCAGGCTTGCCTGGGTTATTACTAGCCAGAGCGCCACCACCACAGCAATCCCACCGGCATATGCTCGTCCGATGACTCGTCTATGTTGCCGGTCTTGGTCCTGCTTTCGAAAATCCATGCGTGCGACTGCCTCTGCTCTTGGGCCGGTGCGGCTTGCCGCGCGCGGCACTGCTCTCACCGGATTGTAACACGGCGCGGGAATCAGGGCGAAAGCGCTTCCTAATCGGGGGTACTGCAACTTGGGAGGCCATTTTGCCGCCCTGCGCGTGGTGAAAAGCTCTCCTGCTTTGGATGTCCTATCCCAGAACGCGGCGCGACGCCCGGCATCCCGCCGGCGCAGCGACTTGGCAGGCAGCCCCTAACGTGGCTCGCCGGCGCCGTTGCCCTCGTCGTCGGAGCTTTCGCGCAGCCGGGTCAGGAGGGCACGCAGCTCGCCCGATAGGGCTGCGGTGAGCGACGAGTTATACCACAAACGCATTTCCTGGGTGAGAAGGTCCAGAAGACGGTGATAGGCGGCAAAGCCTGCCGGAGAGTCGTCCTCTGCCAAGGCCTCAAAGTCGGGGTGCGCGGCCAACCAGCGGTCCAGATACGGCTCGATGGCCTGGGGATGGGGACCCCACTGGTCGAGCAGGTGCCACTCTTCGTCGAAGGTGAGCAACAGAGGTAGGTCGGCTTCGGCGGGCAAGCGGGCAGCCTCCGGGTCGTGCATGAGCGCGGCCAAGAAGGCGGGGGCTTCGTCGTCGTGCAAGACGCGCAGGTCAATGTTGGCGCAGAGCGCGGCGATGGTCGCCAAGATGGGCAAGACCGCGACCGTGTCCGGGCTATCGTCCGCCACCACCACCAACCAGTGGATCACATCGGGATAGGTCACGAAGAAGGCCTGATCGTCGGCGGGCAGGCGCACCTCGCGGCGGCGAATGGTGAGCAATTCACGCGAGTGGGCCGCGGCTACAAACTCCTCGACCGTGGAGGCCGCGGTATAGAGCAGGGCTTGCTCGTGGTCTAGCAAACTGATGGGAATTTCCTGCATCCTAAGGTGCCTCGTTGGCGGGGAGTGGGCCGGGCGATGCGAGCCGGAGCGAGCGGGTAATCGGCATGATGGCGCCAAGTATAGCACAGCCGGCGCGGCCTAGCGCGTAGGCGTGACGGCAAAGTCCATGAAGCGCGTGCCTTCGGACGCGTTGATATACTCCACTGCCTCGGGCCAAAGGGAGACATCCACCGTGCCGGTGAGCGACCGTGCGTTGACACCGCGCTCTGCGATGAGCGTCAAGCGATAACGCCCGGGCGCAAAGCTCCAGCCGGAGGGGCCGATGAGCAGCGCGGTGAAGAGCGCCGGACTTTGCGCGGCGACGATAAAGGGCGCGGCGTCGCCGGTGTAGAGCCAGGATAACTCTCTGGTTGCCGGGTCGTAGCGCCATGAGCCTTGCTCGCGCCATACAAAGGTGGCGGGCGTCCCTGGGCCATCAAGGGGCCGCGCCTCCAACGTCATGCGGGTGATCAACTCCGGGCGACCGCCGGGGCCGGTCGCCACAAACGCAGGCTGCATGTAGAGCAGAGGGCCGGAAGGGCCGCCCTGTGCGATGCGGACTTTGTCGGGCCAGATCAGCGTCAACTCCGGCGCGCGGCCTGCCATGATGAAGTTATAGACGCCCATACCCAGCGAGATGAGCGCAATGGTGAGCGGCAACCAGGACAGAATCGTCTGGCGCAGATTGGGCAGATGCAGGCGGAAGCGAGCACGCGACTCGGCGGGAGGCGCGCCGGCTGGCGCTGGTGGTGGCTGTTCGTCCATGGTGATTCGCTTCGGGTCGGGCCGCGCCGCAAGGCGCAGCGGACGGCGCAAGGTTGCCGCGCCAGTATAGCATAGTCCACACCGATCGCGAGCAGGCCGGTCAATTGACGAAACGCACAAGCCATGCTATGTTGCCGCGACCGGGGACGCGCAGCCTGATGGTGAGCGTCGCGCCCCGTTGCCTATCCGTGCCAATTGTACTGCGGACACGCTGCCTGCGCGTGATCGCCTGCCAGAGGAGAAGAAGCTGTATGAGTCTTGCACCTGCCGCACCCGCGCCCAGCTTGCCCGCTTGGACCGAGACCCCGGACCCGCGCGCCGTCCTGGCGGCCCAGGACCCGGATATCTTCGCGGCGATTGAGTTGGAACGCAAACGCCA
>CAKZVN010000100.1 GCA_937922105.1 uncultured Litorilinea sp. | reverse complement strand
GACGCGCTCCATCTCCTCGCTGCGCTGGACGGTGATAATGTGATTGATGTCCACGCTTTGGCGAACCCGCTCCAGCAAGGGCGTGTTTTCGGCAATGACAGTGCTCAAGTGGGAATAGATTTGCTCGGGCGCCAGCGCGCTCATGCCGTGCACGAGTTTGGTGAAGAGCGGGGCCAAGCTGCTGTGCCAGTCGTTGTTGCCCACCGCCGAGGCGGCGCGGCGATAGAAATGTTGTAGATAGTCGCGCCCGACTGCGCCCGTCTCCAGTTCATAGTACATGCTGGTGCTGGGACGCCCGTCGGGGATACGCGGATCAATGCGGTCCGCCATGCGCCCGGCTTCCTGGTTGGCGCGCGCCAAGGCGACCGCGCAGGCGTCAATCTGGCTGCGCAGCGCCTCGCGCAGGATGGTGGCTTGCTTGCCCAGCTGCGCCACCAGCGCGGTTTCCACCGCGTCGCGGCGTTGATAGAGCCGAGCACGCGCGCGGCGCGCAGCCATCTCCTTAGCCCGCTCACGCGCCTGGCGCGGGTTGAGCGCCATCATCACCACATCGCCCAGCACGTTGCCGATCTGCTGCGCCTGCTCGCGCAAGCCGCCCTGCTGGGCCAAGATTTTGCGCCAGCGCAGGCGTTCCTCCTCACTCACCGGCTTGCCGTCTACCAAGAACAGACGCTGGCGGGGCAATGATTCGGGCGAGAGCGGGCTATTGGCCGCGCCCAACAGATCGCAAAGCACTAGCGCGCCGCGCACACCGGTGTCCAGCAAGGCATGGCGCATGGTCTGCTGTACGGCTTCCCAGAACAGCCCCCAGGCCCCGCGCAACTCGTTGATCTCGTCAACAATGTCTTCCAAGCGGTCGTTGTCCAGCGCGGCGTAGCGGCTGACCAGGTTGGCGAGCAGCGTCTGCCACAGGTTGTGGATGCGTTGCATATCGGCGGCGCTGGGTGCGCTGCGCGGGTCGGTGAGCGACGGTCCTGCCGCAAAGCGCCGCACCAGGTCGGCGACAAACGCCTTTTGCCAAAACTCCACCAAGGCTTCGTGGGGCGCAACCAGCGCGGAGGTGGCAAAGCCGCTGTAGACCAAAAAATGGCCGCGGCGCGGGCGGCGCTCACCCGTGACCAGCCCGGCTGCGCCCATCTCGCCCAGGTCATAGAGTCGCTCGCGCACCACGTTGACTTCCAACCCCAGGATTTCGCTGCTCAGATGGCTGATGGCAGTGAGTTGGATCAGGTGCGCAGCCATATTTTCCGCGTCGGATTTGCGTGCCAAGCTGCGCCCGTCGCGGTTGGTGCGCCCCACCAGGAAGATAAAGTCAAAGGGCGCATAGGGCGTGTCGGGTAGTTCGCGTTGCTCGCTGGGGTAGAGCGCGCGGAAGGACTGGGTCTCTTGGAAGTAGTTGAGTTCCTTGAGTGCAGCGTAGGCATTGGCACGGATACGGCGGCGCTGGAGGTCGCTGGTGATCTCGGCTTCCAGCACGTCGGGCAAGTAAAAGATCCCCACAATGCGCGCATTGTTGCGGACTTGGGCGCGGATGCGGTGCGCGGTGTCCATAAACATGCCGGAGCCGGTGCCGCCGCAGAGGCTGCTCACCACATAGATCAACTGGTAGTTGCCCACCACCGGGAAGCCGCGGTTTTGCGCGGCCTCCATGTCGCGAATCTTGTCCAGGTTGGAGAGTTTGGTCTCCAGCATCTGCTTGAAGGTGACGTAGTTGCGGAAGAAGCAGAGCCGCCCGATGGGGCGCAGCTGCTTAGCGCCGTTGTGGATGTAACCCAGGGGGATGGAGGGGTAGTTCCACCAGCGCCCGATCTCCGGGTGTTGGTCCAGGTTGGCGATCAGCCGCGTGGCGTCGAATTTGCCCATGTAGGCGAATTCGTCGGCAAAGAGCGGCTCCTGATCCAGGCGATTGACCAGCGGCTCCGTATCCAACGCCAGGAGTTGGATCATCCCCGGCAACTGGTCGCCCCCCCACACATTGCGAAAGCGACGCTTGACGGCGCGCACCGTGTTGGTGCCCATGCCGCCGACGCCGACGACCATGGTCGGGTAAATGGTAGGTTTGTCCATGCGTGGTGTCGTGTGGTTCATAGGATTCTGTGTGGGGAGATCACCAACTGCTGCTCCAGGGATCGCCGCTCGGCTTGGGCGCCCCACCGTTGGAATAAGCGCCGCCGGGGGTGCTGCCATTGGTGGGCCGCGACGCGCCCACGGCTTCACCGCTACTACCCCAGGCGCTGCCCCATTCGCTGCTGCCCCAAGTCACGTCGCTGCGCGGGCCAAGCGACGCGCTGGGCAAGGGCGCAGGTTCGGGAACTGTGCTGATGCTGGCAGCGGTTTGGCGTGTGGCGGCGACCGCAGCCTGCTCGATCTCGCTCTCGTCGAAGTTGCGCCCGCGCAGCCGCGCCACCACCACCAGCAGAATCAACAACGTCAACGGCCCGGTGCAGAGCACCCAGGGCATGCTGTAAATGGGGACCAGGACAGGTGCAAGGTAGCGTTGGTAGGGGCTAGGGCTGCGGAAGTTGAAGTTCACCGCCTTGACGTCGTTGGGCAGTCCGGCAATGGTCAAGCGCACCTGTCCCGTATAAAACGCGCTGCGCAGATAGTCGCCGGGGATATCTTGTCGTGCAATCAGGGTCAACGGGACTTCATAGAGGCCTGCCTCGTTGGGCGGTCCTGCCACCTCCACCGCCGGGATATCCAGGTGCTCCTCCGTCAACGTGAAGGGCGCGCTGCCCGGCTCACCGCCCGCGATGCTGCCCGCCGCGGTGACACCGATCCCCTGGATGACAAAGGGGGTCTTGCCGTTGAAGCGCACCAACAGCGGCGCGACTGCGCGCGCGCCCGCGTCCTGTAGATCGCCCAGATAGAGATCGCCGCTGACAATGGACCATTCCACGCTGGCGACACGCGCTTGCCACTCCAGCGTGGTGGGGGTGACGTCGTAGTCGCGGTTGGGACCCCGCAGTTCGATGACGCCGCGACAGGTGGTGGGCAGCACCGGCCCGGCGCTGGTCAAGCGCAAGGGTAGGGTGAGCCGCCCGTCGCGCTCTGCCACGTCACCGGCGACCAGGGTCAGGTTGGCGCAACTGCTCTCCCGCAGTGTGGCGGTGAGCGGAAAGGGGCGCCCGCTAAACGCGACGGGGATCAAGCTCTCACGGTCCAGCCGGAAGTTGGGCGAGGTGTCGAAGAGCACTTCGCCGAAATCTACGGCCTGCGCCTCGATCCGGCTTGCCGGTCGTGGCACGTCAATGGTGACGGGCAGCACCGGCGCGGGGCGAATGTTGACGGTCATGGGCAGACCTGCGGGATTGGTGGCGACCAAGCCGACCTCGCCCTCGTAGCGTCCGGGACGCAGCGTCTCCAGCCCGCTGACAAAAAAGGTGGCAGAGCGTGTGCCGTCGGCAGGGACCGTCTCCACAAAGTCCAGGCCGACACCAGTGACGACTTCGCCGGTCTCGGCGCGGCGCAGGGTCAAGGTCGCCGCCAGGCTGCCGATGGGTTCCAGCGTGCCGGAGCCAAGTTCCACCGTCCAGCCCTGGGCAGGCATTTGGCCCAAGTCCAGTTGCGCAGGCAGGCCGCGCAGGTAGACCGCAGGGTCCAGCGCCAGATCGGCTTGCGCCCAGTCGCTGAAGCGAACATCGTTAACGCGACCCTGGATCACATAGAAAATCTGATAGCGCCGCCCGTCCACCGGGCGAAACTCCTCGTCCGTGCAGCGTGCGGCGTCGCAGCGCATGTTGGCCTGGTAGACCGGCGCGCGAATCCCGTCGCGCGTGCCCTCAAAGACCCAAACAGTGGCAGCCAGGTCACCGGCGTTGCCGTCGAAGCCGACTTGGAGGCGGGCGCGCCCGTCTGCCAGTAGACCGGTGCTGTCGGGCAGGGGCGAAAAGACCTGGGCCTGGGGTAGATCGGCGCGGGCTTCCAACTGGAAGGAGCGGACCAACTGCAACGGCTGCGTGTCGGCGCCCAGTTGTAGGCGTACCTCTCCCGGCTCCTCGGTGAGCAAGAGTGCGCGCGTGTTGTTTTGGCCGAAGACGGTCATGGGCGTGTCGCCGTTGTAAAAGAGCGGCTCGTCGGCATCGGGGCCATTGGCGCGCGCGATCAAGAGCGGCGGCTTGCCCGCGGGGTAGTAGCGCAGCGAAGCCGGGCTGTTCGCCAAGCTAGGCGGCGGGTTGAGCAACTGGGGATAGGCCGCGGCGCGCACCACAGCAAAGCCAGCGCGGTCGGCAGTCGTCGCCACCCACGTTCCCGCCGCCAGGGTGTCCGAGGTCAGCACATTGAGATCAATGTTGGGGTCGTTGAGCACATTGGCGCTCAACATGGGGATGTCGTCGCGGCGCAGCGCGCTCAGCTCCCCGCGCGGGGTCACCAACGCAATCGTGCGGACACCGTGCGCGTCGCGCGTGGTGAATTGGAGATTGCCCAACGGATTCCGGTTGGTAATGAGCGAACGGTCGGGCTTGATCTGGGTGAGCACGTCGGCTAACACACGCAACAAATCCTGGGCAGTGGCTGCTTCAGCAACGCGTTCGGCGGGGAATTGCTGGCGCAGAAATTCGGCAGGACAGCCCGCGTTGGCATTACACAGCACCACAGGAAAGACCAGTACGCCGTCGCGCTGGAAGGTCGCGAGTTGCTCGACAATGCGCGGGCGCTGGTTGCCCACATTAGCCGGCTCGGACGGCTCACCGTCGGTGAGCAACAGGACATACTGGGTGCGGCCCGGTTCGCGACCCGCGCTGAGCAGATCAAGCGCGCTCCCCAGCCCCAGGTCAATACGCGTATAGCCGCGCCGCAGATAGTCGGTGGGCGGTTGGAGGGTGGCGGAGAGTTGGATGCGATTGTTGCCGTCCCCGACGCGCTGCAAGGTTCCCAACGCGCCCACCCCTTCGGCGACACTGTCGAAGCGCACAATCGCCAAGCGGTCGTCATCGTCCAGCAACTGGAGCAGCAAACGCGCCGCGCTGTAGCGTAGCTCGTTGGGATCGCTGGGCGGGTTCAGGCTCGGCGCACGGCAGGGCGGGCCGAAGGGCAACCCTTCGCGCGGCCAAGGCCAACACGTCGCCATGCTGCCCGAATCATCCAGCACGATGACCAAGTCAATGGGTTGGGTGGGGCCGCTGCGCTCTGCCGGTTGCTGGATCAACTGGGGCGCAACCGCGGCGTAGGCCTGCGCGGCAACCGACAAGCCGGTGATCACCAGCGCAAGCACCAGGAGCCGGACAACCAATTGCCGTCCTGCCGGGATGCGCCGGCTCGATAAGAGGAAAGTTGCGTGCTTCATTCTGCCTTTCAAGCTCTCCACGCCGGCAATGCCCGACACACTTCCGGCCTGCGCGCATCACCGCCGTAGCAAGTACGCCGGGGGTGTTCCCGGTCGCACAGGGCATTATCCCGTTTCCTGGATAGTACGTCAAAAAATGATAGCGGGGTACGCCTATGCAAGGATGGACGAACAGGCGGCGGCGCGCCCACGGCAAGGCTACGCGCGCCCGCCAATCGCACAACGCCGGGCACGCGGCAGTGGTTCCGTGGGAATCGCGAAGCAAGAAAACGGGCGCTTACTCGGCAGCGGCAAAGGCTTGGACGAAGCCCGCAAAGGGGACCGCGCCCTCCAGTAGGCGACCATTGACGTGGAAACTGGGGCGACGGCGGATACCTGCGTCGCGGCGCGCTTGGTCCATGCGCTCGATCTTAGCGGCAATGGCGGGGTCGGTCATACAGGCGCGGAAGGTCTCGGTGTCTAATCCGATCTCGGCGGCAAAGTCCACCATACCCGCCTCTCCCGCGCGCAAGAGCAAGTTTTGGCGCGCAAAGAGCAAGTCATGCATGCGCCAAAAGGCTAGCGGCTCCTGGGCGCCGGCACACTCAGCTGCGCGCTGGCTCCAGCGCGACGCGTCGCCGTGGTCCAGCATGGGGTGGAAGGCCAAACTCACCTGCCCGGTTGCCACATAGGCAGCTTTGATCTCCGGCTCCACGCGCAACACGTGCGCGGCGCAGGCTGTTCAGAGGAAATCGCCGTAGTCAATCAGGCGGATAGGCGCAGCCGGGTTGCCCAAGATATAGTAGTCGCCCTCGATGGTGGCGACGGTTGTCCAATCCACCGAGGGGTCCACGGCTGCGTCCGGCACGCTCTCCGGCGCGGTGGTTGGCGTGGGCGCGACGGTCGGGGTCACCGTCACAGCCGGCGATGGGACGGTTTGGGCAGGGGGCGAAACCGAGGGCGCGACCGGTGCACAGGCGCTCAGGATCAATCCCAGCGCGACAACGGTCAACAGCGACTGCACACGGTGTGGATGACGCATATGCTTCCTGATGGGCGAAGGCACCCAGGACTGAAGCCGGACGGTAAACCGTCCGGCGGTCGTGGACAGAATTTAGCCGTGGTGACGCAAGCCGCAGCCGGTTCTACGGCGCGCCCGCCGCAGCCAATTCCTCGTCCAGTACTTGGCTAAAGGTCTCCACCGGCAGCGCACCCGGAATGATGCTACCCGCTTCCCCGCGCAACACGATAAAGGTCGGCGTGCCGCGCACATAAGGCGCGCCGTCGTTGACGTCGCTGTCGACGCGCGCCATCATCGCCGGGTCCGTGGAGCAAAGCTCAAACGCAGGCATATCCAAGCCCAGTTCGTTCGCCAATGCGGCGAAGATGGGGGCGGGGTTGCTCACCGACCAGCGCTCCATATTCTCAAAGAGCAACTCGTGCATCTCCCAGAAGAAGCCTTGCTCGGCTGCGCATTCGGCGGCAACACCCGCCGCGGGAGCTTGCGGGTGGATCGAGAGCGGGAAATGCTTGAAGACCCAGAGCACCTTGCCGGTATCCACATACTTCTCGTCCAGGATCGGCTGCGTCACCTGGCTGTGGCGCATACAGAACGGGCACTGGAAGTCGGAGAACTCGATCACCACCACGGCTGCGTCGGGATTGCCCTTGTACTGGTCGCCCGCCACGTTGTAGCCGGGGCGTGCCGGGTCGGGGGCCAAGCCCGCTGCGGTAGCCCAGAAGGGGATGCCGGAATTCTGTTGTGCTTGGCCCTGGGACTGGGTCTGGGGCATGGCGCCGGCTAAGACGGCGTCAATCATGCCGGCGAACTGTTCATAGGGCTGCGCGCCGATCAGTTGGAAGACTACGTTGTCGCTGGTGCGCACGAACTGGAAGCTGGGCGTGCCGCCGAAGCCGCGGGCAAAACCGATATCAACGCGGTCACCGACCACCACAAACTGGTCGCCTGCTTCCATACATGCGGTGTAGGCCTCCATGTCTGCGCCCACCTGTTCCGCCAAGCGCGCCAACACCGGCAGCGGATCGGCGACGCGGCCCCACTCACTGACGCTGCGGAAGATCTCGGCGTGCATCTGCCAATAACGCGCTGCCGACCCTTGCTCGGCGACACATAGGCTGGCAGCGTGGGCCGAGGGCGCTTGCGGGTGGAGCGAGACCAGCGGGAAGTCATGGAAAACCACGCGCACCAAACCTGTGCGCACATAGGACTCGTCCAGCGCCGGTTCGGTTTGCACAAAATAGCGGGCACAGAAAGGACACTGGTAGTCGCTGTATTCCAGCATCACAATGGGCGCGTCGGGCGAGCCGCGGTAGGGGAGACCATCTTCAGTGAAGCCGACCGGCAGCCCCTTATAAGTCTCGTCGCTGGGGATGGCTGCGGGCAAGATCAAGCGGGGCACATCCGGCGCAGGTTCGGCAACAGGGGCATCGGTGGGCACCGGCGCAGTGGCAGGCTCGACCGCTGGCTGCTCGGTTGGGGCCGGGTCACCGGGGCCAGGCGACTGAATCCCGACAGCACAGGCCGTCAAAAGCCAGCCGAACAGCAGCAAAAACGCCATCAGGCTGCGCCCGCGGCGCGTGCCGATTTGGAAGTGCATATCTATCCTGAGTCCTCTCCTGGTCGTAAGTCTCACAACTGGAAGTTGCGCCCGTTGTCGGGCACAACCTTTTGCCGGTAATTGGTGACATACGTCAGCAATTTATCATGCAATTTTTTCCATCCGGCGCTCTGCAAGATGTCGGCCAACTTCTCCGGACTCTCGACCGCGCCGATGGTCAGCATTTGCGGACCTTCGCCGTACATGGTATACAAGACTTCGTTGGGTTCAATCCCAAGTTGCATGAGACGAGGGGCGAACTCCCGCACCACGAATTCGCTGAAGTCCTGTTCGCGCCCCATTTTAATGTCCCATTGCATCAACAACCGGATCATAGATGTGCGGCTAGCCCTTTCTTGCCAAGTTCAATCTGCCGGCTGGGTATGGAACAAGCCGGGCAACTACCCGCCCCGCCCACCGGCGCAGCCCAGGGACGACAGGATTCACACCGGCACGACGATCAATTCGCCTTGCGCGGACAGTTGCTCACTCCGCCCGGTGTTGCCCACAGCCGCCGATTGCCCAGTGGGACGGTTCTCTACCCAAGATAATGGCACGATACCAAAAGCATAGTAGAAATGCAACTTCGGCGCAGTTAACCCGGCTTCCTGTACAGTGTCTGCATCGCCGCGCCGCCTGTGTGCTTTTGCCATGCGCGCTGTTCCCTGTGAACCATCCTGCACAACTCCACCCCAGCCCGTCCCATTTGGAAAGGGCGCACAGTGTCCCGGTCAGCAGCGGAGATGCTTCCTCGCAGACTCGCCGGCATCACGCTGATACGGCTGCTCCCGTCGCCTCCTCACTTCTCGGTTCGGGGCAGTGCAGGCAGGGACTGCGCCCCTCTGCCGAAATTCGCCATCTGCCCCACACCTATCATGACGTGATCCGAGCCGCTTGGGAACGGCTTGGCGCGTGGCGCTGTCCGGCACGTTGGGCCGCGGCTGTACTGATCGCGTGGCTGCTGGTTTGGCTGGGCGCCGCCCCGCTCTCCGCCCAAGACAGTGTGGGAAGCTTGCCCCAACTCTATCTCTTGCCCCAGAACCCCGCGACCAACAACGTCGTCCTCGAAGCGCATGTAGCAACGTTGCGGCTCGTGGAGGACGGCGCTGGGTCGCGGGTGACGCTGGACGCGACCTACCGGTTGCGTAACCCGACCAACGCCGCCGTGACCGTCCCGGTGCGGCTCTTCCCCGGCGGTGACCAGAGCCTGGGCGCGCCACAAGGCGTCACCCTGACCAGCAACGAACAGCCGGTGGTCTTGGCGAGCGCCGCGGATGGCGGCTACACCGGTCAAGTCACGGTGCCCGCCAACGGCACCCTGGGCTTGCGCCTGCGCTATGTGTCACCGCTGGGCAATGCGCCGTTGTTGACCGTGCGCTATGCCCCCGCAGTGCTTAACCAATGGGCGGGCAATCTGAGCCTGCGCGTCGAACTGCGCGTGCCCTCCAGTGTGCCGCCGGAGAGCTGGGTGCTCACCACGCCCAGCGATTGGCGCTACTCGGTGGTCGGCGAAGCGGGCGTAATCGGGTTGCATTGGCTCTATGACTTTGCCGCGCCCCAGACGCCCTTCCGTTTACAACTGATTGCGCCGCAGCGTTGGTCTGCGTTACAATCCGCCATAGCAGCGGCGGTAGACGATGCGCCGGTCGCGGCCTATGCCCAGTTGGGCCTCCAATACCGGGAGTTAATGAGCGCCGCCACCACGCCCGAAGTGCGCGAGCGCTTTTATGCCCAGGCAGTGGCGGCATACAGCACGGGGTTGGCGAGCCGGGGGATGTTGCTGTCCTCACCCGCTGACCAAGCCACCCTTCACATCGGCCTGGCAGACCTTTATCGCAGGCGCATCGTGGATGCCGACGAAGCCGACCGCGCGCGCTACAGCGATCTCATGGTGGACGAGAGTGCGGCTGCGCTGGCGCTCCTGCCCGCTGATGATCCACGCCGGCGCGAAGTCATTCAATGGCGCGCCGACGGGCTACAGATGCTGCTCAACCAAGCGCGCACCCGGCGCGAATGGCCCTTGGCGCTCTCATTGGTCGAGGCGCTGGACGCGCTGCCCGACAGCCCGGTTGCGCCGGAACTCTTGGCCGAACAGCGACGTTCCATCTTGGTGCAGCAAGCCTTGCAGCTGATGGAACAGGGCAACCGCGAGGCAGCGCTGGCGATCGCGGGGGACTACCTGGCTGACGCTGCGCTGATGCCGCCGCCCCAGGCCTATAGTCTCTTTACCGGCTGGCAGATCACGGTAACCGTGACTCCCCAGCGGGTCCAGGTGATCGCCGCGGCTGAAACCACGCCCGACCGCCTGCCGCGTGCCGAGGCAGCCCTCGCCGAGATCGTGCAGACTTGGCAACAGGCTGCGACGCAGCGGGGCGGGCTTCAGGACTACACCTTTGCTTTGCTCCCGACCGCAACGACGCCCACCGGCGGGATGGTTGCCCTGGAGATGGGCTTTCCGCCCGCAGCCACAGGAGTTTTGCCGGCTCGACTCTTGCCGCCGCGCGCGGACTATGCACTGCTCAATGCGCTCTTGACCCAGTTGGCGCCGATCATTGAGCGCCGTCGCGGCATGTTGTTGGAACAGGTGACCATGCGTCAGCCGCTGAACTTAAGCGCCGCCGCAACCCAATGGCGCACCATCGCTGCCGGCTTGGAAGAGCAAGCCGCCTCTTTCGACGCGCGCAGCGGCGCGCTCAACGCTGCCGACGTTGCCGGCGCGGAAGCCGCCCTGCAGGCACGCATCCAGGCTGTCACCTATCGCACGGTCGCCGCCGAGTGGCGCAGCCTGGTGCGCCAAAGCCGTCTCCATGTGGCGCTGAGTGTGGACGAGCCGGTCTTTACGCGGCTCACCGGTCAAATGCCGTCGCGCGCGTGGACGGTGACCGCAGCCGCACCGGCGCAGATGTTGGTCTTCCAGACCGAGGTGTTGAGCCTGAGCCGCGCGCTGGTCGCAGCGTTAGCCGGCTTTGTCCTCCTCATCGGTCTGACTGGCTTGCTCTGGAGCCTCCTCTGAGCAAGCCACCGTGCAGTTCGGGCATGGGTCCGTGGGCGAGCTTGTAGCCCATCTCACCTGCGGACCGGTTCACCTACAGTACAATTCGCCCTATGGCAACACTCACCGATTCCCACCAAGACCTTGCGCGCAGAGACACACGCTCCGACTATGGCGCGGGGGAACCCTCTGTGCGCGCCCGTTACGCCGACAATGTCTATTATCAAGATGGGTTACTCCTCACCGGCGTACTCATCTCGTTGCTCTACTTAATTGTAGCGACGTCGCTGGACGCCGCGGGCTATGTCACCAATATGACGCTCCTGGTTCCCGTGACGCTGGGCGCGCTGGCGCTGGGCTTCCTCATGGCATTCAGCCGTTTCGACGGCTTCTTTGCCCTCTCCCACAGCATGTTCACCGGGCTGGCGTGGATTCTCTTCTTGATGAGCGGGATGGTCACGCGCGAGGAGATTGCGCCCTTCCTCGCCAACGGCATCCCGGAGTTACAAGCCAATGCCTATTTTGTGTTGTTGCGTTGGCTCAACTGGATTGATGCCGCCATCAACGATGTCGCCAGCAACGACAACTACATCTTCATCTTCGAGATGTGTTTCCTGGTCTGGTGGCTGACCTATCTGGGCGTCTGGTCCGTCTTCCGCTACGGCTACACCTGGCGCGCCATCATCCCCGCGGGTGCGGTGTTGCTGGTCAACACCTATTACGCGCCCCAGTCCATCCTGGGCTTTTTGGTGGTCTTTTGTCTGCTGGCGATGCTGGTCTTTGTGCGCACCAATCTGGCGGAGCAACAGCTGCGCTGGCGTGAACAGCGCGTGCATTTCAACCCGGACGTGACCTTCGACTTCCTCCGCAACGGGTTGACCTACAGCGCGGTGGTCGTGGCGCTGGCGTGGTTGATCCCTGGTCTGGGACGCAGCATGGAAGTGCGCACGGTCTTGGCTCCGCTCAACGCACAGTGGGAAGAGACGACCCTGCGCATGAATCGTCTTTACCAGGGCATCAACCGCCAGACGGTGGCGGCATCGGCAGGCTTCGGGCGCTCGCTGGCGTTGGGTGGTCAGCGCACGGTGGGCAACAACTTAGTCTTCTATGTGGATGCGCCGCTGGGGCGCTATTGGCGCGCAGTGGTCTATGACACCTACACGGGGCGGCAATGGCTTTCCACCAACGTGGAAGAAAGAAACCTGGACGCCAATGAAGCGGCGCCGGTGGCGGCGTGGGAATATCGCAGGCCGTTGACCCAGACCGTCACCATGCACAGCGCGGCAGGCGGCATGATCTTTGCTCCCCAGGACATCGTGTCGGTCAACGTGCCGATTGTGGCAACGGTGCGCGGGTTGCCGGCGACGACCGCGGAAGGGTCCCCCGCCTTCGAGATCGTCTCGGCCCGCGCGCTGCGCGGGCTGGAGCCGAACGCCCAGTATGTGGTGGTGAGTTCCTACAGCCAGGTCACCGAGCGCGCGCTCAACGAGGCAGGCGACGACTATCCCCAAAGCATCCGCGACCGCTACCTCCAGTTGCCGGAGGACTTCTCGCCGCGGGTCGCGGCAGACGCCGCCGCCCTTACCGCGGGGTACAACACGCCCTATGCCAAGGCGCGCGCCATCGAGAGCTTCTTGCGCACCTACACCTACAACGACGACATCGACGCGCCGCCCGCCGATCGCGACCCGGTGGAGTATTTCCTCTACGACATTCGTGAAGGCTATTGTGACTATTACGCCTCGGCGATGGTGGTGATGTTGCGCAGCATCGGCATCCCCGCCCGCGTGGTCAGCGGCTATTCCGAGGGGTCCTACGACGAAGAAAGCCGGCTCTACTACATCACCGAGCGCGACGCGCACAGCTGGGTGGAGGTCTACTTCCCCGGCTTGGGCTGGATCGAGTTTGAACCCACAGCGGGCGAAACGCAACTCAACCGCCCCAGCGGCAACGATGAATTCTATCCTGGGGCCTTCGAGGAGCTGTATGGCGAGTTTGGGCAAGACTTCCAACTACCCCAGCAAGGTCGT
>CAKZVN010000099.1 GCA_937922105.1 uncultured Litorilinea sp. | reverse complement strand
TCGCCGCGGCATTCTGCGTGACCCGGCGGCGCATCTGCCGTTTCTGCGCCGGCTATTGCTCTGGTGCGCGCCGTTGGGTTTGGTGCTCAATGTCATTTACGCGGTGGGAATGGAGGGGCAAGACCGCACCATCCCTACCTGGACATTGGTGATCGCCAGTGGCGCGCAGTCCATCGGTGCGCCGTTGTTGATGCTCGCCTACGTCGCCGGGCTGGCGTTGCTGTGGCAGCGTCCCGTGTGGCAGGCGCGCTTGCGGCGGCTGGCTCCGGTGGGGCGCATGGCGCTCACCAACTACTTGAGCCAGTCGCTGATTGCGACGACTATCTTTTACGGCTATGGGCTAGGGCTGTTCGGCAAAGTGGGGGCCGCGGTGGGGCTGCTTTTGGTCATTGCCATCTACGCGCTGCAAGTGGCGTGGAGTCCGTGGTGGCTGGCTCGCTTCCGCTTCGGCCCAATGGAGTGGCTCTGGCGCAGCTTGACCTATTGGCAGGTTCAACCCATGCGGCTTGACCGCACCCCAGCATCGGAGTCTTCGGCATGAGCGTAGCCCCGCACCCGATCGATCACAACGAAAAAGACCTGGTGCGCCGTCAATTCGGCGCGCACGCCGCAGCCTATGCCGGCAGCAAGGTCCACGCCCAGGGCGCCAGCTTGGCGCGGCTGGTGGAACTGTTGCGCCCGCAGCCCACTTGGGAAGTGCTGGATGTGGCAACCGCAGCCGGGCATACGGCCTTTGCCCTGGCGCCCCATGTAGCCCATGTCTTGGCGACCGACATCACCCCGGAGATGTTGCCGGTGGCGGCACGGCTCGCCACAGAGCGGGGCATCACCAACGTGGAACTGGAGACTGCGGACGCCGAGGCGCTCCCCTATGCCGATGGGCGCTTCGACTTGGTGACGTGCCGCATCGCGCCCCATCACTTCCCCGACATTCCCCGTTTTTTGGTCGAGGCACGCCGTGTGCTGCGTCCGGGCGGGCGGCTGGCGGTGGTGGACAATGTGGTTCCCGACGACCCGGTCGCGGCAGCCTATGTCAACGCGTTTGAGAAGCTGCGCGACCCCAGCCACGTGCGCGCCTTGAGCGTGCCGGAGTGGTTGGACGCTTTTGCCGCGGCAGGGCTGGCGGTGGAGCATCACGAGACCGCAGCCAAGGCAATGGAGTTTCGCCCCTGGGCCGAGCGCATGGGCGCCGCGCCCGCAGTGATTGCCGAACTGCGCCGCCAATTGCTGGAGGCGCCGCCCGCAGCGGCAGCGTACTTCGCGGTGGAAACCACGGCGGACGATCTGCTCTTTACCTTGCTGGAAGCCATCGTGATCGGGCGCAGGCAATGAGGGGGAGTGTACGGCGAGGGTGGTTGTCCGCGTGGGGGATCTGGGTCAGCGAGCGTTGTTGACCCACTCGGGGCGCTCGTTGGGGTAGGCTTGCTTGCTCAGCGCGGCGGCGAGGTCATCGTTGCGGCGCACGGTGTAGGCGGGAATACCGGCGGCTTCCAAGCGGGCAAAGACCCCGTCATAGCTCTCCGTCCCGCCGAAGGTGGTCCCGTCAATCACCACTGCCACGCTGTTGACGCCCCGGCGTTGCAGGTGATGCAGCGCCATCGCCCAGTCCGGGCTGGGGTCCGCGCTGATTGCCAACACAGTGTCGTTGCGGTTGAGCCGCATGCCGTCGTTGGCGATGAGATGGGCAAAGGGCAGCGTGCCGGTAGCTTGCATCACGGCTAGCGCCTCGAGAATTTTGGTCAGTTGGCGCTCGCCGCGATCGGCTTGGATGTATTCGCGCAGACGCGCGCTGCTGCTTAAGCCCACGGCGCGATTGCGCAGCACGAAATAGCGTGCCAAGCTGGCGGTCACCGTCACCGCATATTCGGTGGTGGTGGGCGGCAGCTCATAGCGCAGTTGGCGTCGCGCGTGCGGGCTGAAGAAGAACGGCTCCGGCGGCTCCGGTGACCAGGGCAGACCGTGTTCGCTGGTGCGGCAGAGGTCCAGATAGAGCCACACATCCGCGGTGGGGTCCAACTCGAACTCTTTCGCCATCAAGCGCCGGGCGCGCGCCGTGCTGGGCCAATGGATGCGGTTGAAGCTGTCGCCCGGTGCATAGTCGCGCACGCCTGCCACGTTGGTGGTCATCTGATAGGTACGGCGGTGGCGCGCTTCGCCGCCCGAAAGCTCCGAGATGGACGGCTCAAACGAGGTCAACTCCACCATCAACGGATAGACCACAATGTTGCTGGTGGATTCGATGTGTTGTTCCACGTCGAAGATGCCGATGGGATCGCCGCTGTGCAAGGTGAGCGGGCCGAGCCGGAAGCGCCCGCGCTGGGTGCACAGGGTCTTGACCAGCCAGCGCTGGGTCTGGTTGTGACCTAGGTTGCTGACCACCCGGCTGGCGTCGTGCCAGGGCAGGGTGGATTCGTCCTTAATTTCCAACCATAATTTGGGCAGACGACCGCGGTTGATGACCTCGAATTGCTCCTCGGCGAATTGACCGACCTGGCTGCGCCGGGTGCGCGTGATGCGACGCAGGCCGATGGCGCGCAGACTGTTCCAGGCCCAGGCATAGCTGAAGCCCATGATGGCGGTGAGCAAGTAAGCCACGTTGTAGGCCAAGTCGCGCCCGGTGTTGAAGGCCAATATCCAGGCGATGACTGTGGCGATAATGAGGAAAACCAGGCGTGAGGACATAAACGCGGCCGGGGCAGTGCCGGGCTAGCGTACCTTGACCCGCGCTCCCGGCACAGGCGTATGCTTGAGCGCTTCGTCAATCACTTGGCGCGGGGTGACGTTCTTGATGCGCGCCGAGGGGCTGACGATCAGGCGGTGGGCGAGCGTGGCTTCCGCCAGGCGCTTCACGTCGTCGGGCACCACGTAGTCGCGGCCCTCCAGCGCGGCCCAGGCGCGCGAGGCCAAGAAGAGCGCCAGACTGCCGCGCGGGCTAGCCCCCAGGTAGATGTCGGGATGGTCGCGCGTGGTGGTCACCAAGTCTACGATGTAGGCCTTGACCAGGTCGTCCACATAGACCTGGCGGATGGCCTCCTGTGCTTCCACGAGTTCCTCCAATGCCACAACCTGTTCCAGCGCTTGGATGGGGTGGCGATTGGATTGGCGCGTGAGCATGTCCACTTCATGGGTTTTGCCGGGATAGCCCAAGTGAATGCGCATGAGGAAACGGTCTACCTGCGCTTCGGGCAGGGGG
The DNA here is from genome assembly GCA_937922105.1 of uncultured Litorilinea sp. GTDB lineage: Bacteria > Chloroflexota > Anaerolineae > Caldilineales > Caldilineaceae > QEUY01. The sequence goes on along the minus strand of CAKZVN010000099.1, from coordinate 4,208 downwards.
AAGGTTCCTTCATATTCGATGGGGTTCTGGGTGGCGAGTACCAGGAAGGGGCGGGCCATGGGGTAGGTGCGCCCATCTACGGTGACTTGGCGTTCCTCCATGGCTTCCAAAAGCGCAGACTGGGTCTTGGGCGTGGCGCGGTTGATTTCGTCGGTGAGGACGATTTGCGCCATGATGGGGCCGGGGCGGAACTCGAACTCCATGGTTTTTTGGTTATAGATGCTCACGCCGGTGACATCGCTGGGCAGCATGTCGGGTGTGAATTGGATGCGACGGAAGGTGCATCCGACGCTGCGTGCAATGGCGCGGGCGAGCATGGTCTTGCCTACGCCGGGCACGTCTTCAATCAACAGGTGCCCCTCGCACAAAAGCGCCAACAAGGTCATGCGAATTTCGGCATCTTTGCCGACGATGACCTGTTGCACATTGCGCAGCACCCGCTCGCCGATGGTTTGTACGATAGTCATGCGCGTTTTCTTGCCCCTTTGGGTCGTTCAAGTGCATCCTGTGGCTGCGATTTCGCCGCCGGCGCGATAGACGGAAACCAACCCCTTGCACAATAGGCGATCCGCTCACGAAAGTGTGTACGCCGCCGTACAATGAAGCGCCTTGCTTGTCTAGGCCGGTCCGCTATCCCGCGGCGGTGTTTGTCATGTCGGGATAGAGGAGCATCTGGGTACAGCGGAAGAGCGCCATCGCGCGCTGCGCCGAGTCATAGACTGTGGCATCCCAGACTTGGGTGCGTCGTCCGCCGTGGATCAACTGCGCGACCGCAGTGATGGTTCCCGTGGTTGCGGTGCGGAGAAAGTTGCTTTTCAACTCGACCGTGGTGAAGTTGTGCGCGCCCGGCGGCAAAGAGACCAGGCAGCCGAAGCCGCACGCCGTATCGGCTAAGGTCACCACCGTTCCCGCGTGCAGATAGCCGTTGGCTGCGCCGTGCTGGGGCGCAATGGTCAGACGGGTGACCAAGTGACCGGGCCGCGCCTCGACCAACTCGATGCCGAGATGACCGGGAAGGCCGCCGGCAAGGCGCGCCGATAACCGTGCAAAGTCGTCGGCGAGCAGTGGGCGATGGTTGGCGTGTGGCTGGGTGTGCTCCATAGTTGCGCCTTGTACAATACCGTATTTAGCGTCTCCCGGCAAACTCAAACGCAGGACGGGGTGTGTCTCTGGATGTTGGTGATGTTGAACCCCGCCCCGGCTCGCTCCGTTTGGGTCGAGAGTCGTTGCACCGCTGCGGTTCGACAAGCGGGTAACCTTGTCGCTATAATGCCATGATAGGGCGCGAACCGTGACTTTCGGCTCCGGGCAGCGTATCTTTGCCGGAGGCGGTGCGCCCCATACGACCGGTCGCGCAGGCGCCGGGTCGGCAGATGAGAGGGGAGACAGACAGGGCTGATGGAGTTGCATGAGTATCCCCGTCCGGCTAATGATACCGGAATCGGTGTGCATTGGTCGCTGGGTTATGCCTCGACGGTCGGGTTAGGCAAGATTCGGGATTTCTGGATTCCCGAACTCAAAGCCATGGGCGTCAAGTGGGTGAAAATTTTCAACCACGACGGCGCGATTGACTTCGCCGAGTTGCTCTTGGCGGAAGGCATCATGCCGGTCGTCCGCCTCTACCGTCCCACCCCGAACCCCAGCACGCTGGACATTCGCGAGCTGGTGCATCTGGACGCGCTGGTGCGCGTCGGGGTGCGCTATTTCGAGTTTAACGCCGAGCCGGACCTGGACAGCGAGTGGAAGGGCGGTCGCGTACCTGCCAATGGCATTGACCTGGTGGTAGAAAACGCCATCGCCAACATGGACACCATCCTGGAGCGCGGGGGATTTCCGGCGGTCCCTGCGGTCTCCAATGGCAGCCGTTGGGACTTGGTGGGCAGGATTGTGGCGCGCGGGCGCAAGGACCTCTTCAACGGCCCGGTGTGGCAGGCCATTCACAACTACTCACGCAATCGCCCGCTGGACTACCCCTATGATATCGGCAACCAGGAGGGCGCGGCCTATACCCAACGCTTCTATGAGACCATCGCCGCGGAGCCGTGGGGGGACGATGCCTGGCGTGGGCGCACGTTGCAAGAGGTGAACCGGCTGCGCCTGGAGCGTTGCAACCCCGGCGCAACCATCTTGGACGACCATGCCTGCTGGCTGGCTTACGAGTATTTCGACGCCCTCAACCGGCGCCATCTGGGGCGCAGCATCCCCATCTTGGCTACCGAGTGCGGCTATATCGTAGGCGAGGACAGCGATCCCCGCTACCCCGTGACGACGCCCGATCTGCACATGGCGCAGACGCTGGAAGCCTGTCGCATTATGATGGGCGTGAGCACCCGTTTCCAGAACGCGCCCGACTACTTTTTCTGCACGGCATTTTGGCTTTTGGGCAATGCGATCTTGGGCAATGCCGCGGCCTGGTGCGAGCATCACGCATGGTATAGCGAACGTTGGCCCGGCGGGGTGCTGCCCATTGTGCGCGCGCTGCGCGCTGAGCCGAAACTGGCGCGGCGGTGGCAGGGCGTGGTTGCGTTGGACGCGCGCGGGGTGATCCACGGCACGGTCGCCAATGCCGGCGACCGGCGCACCATCTTGTTGACGCGCGGGGGCAGCGAGGTCGCACGCGCCGAACTGGATGCCAACAGTCGCTATGTGCTAGGTGACCTGGCGCCCGGCAACTATACCCTGCGCGTCGCCGGGACGGCGGTCGAGCAGCCGGTGAGCCTGGCGCCGGGCCAAACCCATCTCACCGTGAACTTCGATTTAGCCGAGACCCCTGCCCTGTCCGGCAGCACCTTGTCCGGTCGCGTACGCGGGGGCGCGGGCGCGGTTGTCCTTCTCCTGCGCACCAGCGACGGCGAAGAATGGGTGACGATGGCAAAAGACGACGGTGCATTTCGCTTTGTGGATTTGCCGCCCGGCGCGTACAACGTGCGCGTGCAGGGGGAAGGCAGCCACGTGGCAGGAATTTTGCTGGACGGGCGCAATCAGCGCGAGGTCGAGCTGGCAGTGGCAGGCTGGGGCTATACCTTGCGCACGCTCAACGCGCCGGGCGGCTTGATCCGGTGCCAGGTGGAGGGCGCGCGTGGGGTCACCATCACTGCGCGGCGCGACGGGTGGGTTTCGACGCCGGTCCCCCTATTGCCGGCGCCCGACGCCGGACCGGGCCAAGAGGTGGTGAGCGGTGAGATCAGCGGGCTGGAGCCGGGCGACTATGTGCTGGAGGTGGACGGTCTGCCCGATTTGGACGGTCGCGCCCACGCCGCCTATGTCAACGTCAGCGTCACGCGCACGACTGTGCCCGTGATTCACTTTGTCTTCACCGCGCTGGAGCAAGTGGCGGGTGAACTGCACAACTCCACCATCCGCGGGCGGGTGATCGGCGGCTGCTCGCCGGCACGACGGCTGGTCGTCTGGCTGACCGATGACCAAGCCAACCGCCGGGAAGTCGAGGTCGGCCCGGATTGCACCTTTCGCTTCGAGGGGTTGGCTCCTGGTCTCTATTCGGTGGAGATCGTGGGCGCCGGGGAGCCGATTGGGCGTTCCGATATCGCGCTGGACGGCAAAAACACGGTGACCATTGAACTGGTGGTTGCCGCGGAGGAGAGCTTTGCGCCCGCGGGGGAACCGCGCACAGGGCGCAGTGTGATCACCGGCAGCGTGCCCGAAGGCGCAGGCAAGCTGGTGCGCTTGACCGATGCCGTGGGCAATGAACAACGCCAGATCGTGGACCCCAACGATGCTTTTTTGTTCGAGGCCCTGCCGCCCGGCGTCTATAGCGTCAGTGTGGAAGGGGGGTATCTCCAACACAATTTGACGGTAGACGGCAGGAACGGGCTGTTGGTCACTTTCCAGCCCTTGAGCGCAACGTGGGAAGCCAAAGTCAGCCCGGCGGGGTCCATGCCCGGCTATAGCGTGGTGCGCGTCGAGGTGGAAGGGATGCGCAACCTGCCGGTCTATATTTGGAAAGAGGACTGGGAGGGCATGATGCGCCGCACCGGCACCAAGCCGGAATATGGCGACTGTGTGGCGGAGTTTAGCCCGCTCGGTCCCGGTCATTATATGGTGGAGCCGGAGGGGCTTGGGTTGTGGGCCGATGTGGAATTGACCGGTCTGGAGGTGGTCTGGATCGAGTTTCGGCGCAAGGTCCTGCCCAGCCGTCCGAATACCATCACCACGTTGGACCCGGCAGAGGTGGCAGCGCTGCCGCCGCG